>CAJVXG010000029.1 GCA_913009215.1 uncultured Gammaproteobacteria bacterium
GTAGCTATATCCGGTTTTGTTCGGCGAGAGAACCCCGTGTAAGGACGTTGAGGCCACCTTGGATCTCGTGCGGGACAATCAAAGGGGCTCTCACTGAACTCTGCAATCTGGATAAGGGATGATAGGTAACCGTGTTTTTCATGGTATGCCGAATAGCGGTAACGATCAGATGCAGGGTTCGCCGATGGTGAGAACCGCCGATGCAATCCGGTCGTTCCTTCCTGGAAAGAAGTTGGGATAAGTACACCCGAAAAACAGCTATTAGCCTAACCTGTTATTTTTAATAAGGATATATTTTCATCGCTTTTTTTGTTGACAGGAGGAGTATAGGATGTCCCCCCTCCCCCAATCTCAGGGACCGTGTTGGCCGTCTGCTCCTGCACCATCCTGCCGCTTTTTGCCGGCATCTATAGGATGGGGGCGGGACTGGGTCCGGCCACGGCCTTTCTCTATGCCGATCCGGCCATCAATATCCTGGCCATCATCCTGACCGCCCGGATACTCGGTCCGGAGTTAGGCCTGGCCCGGGCCTTGGGCGCCATTATTTTCAGCGTCATTATCGTAAGCGCTACATTAAGCACACTGCATGACGAGCGCCGCCCTCAGTTGCTCCGGTGTAATATTCCACGGCAGGAGGGCCTTCCGCATCTTTTTCCGGAAGCACAACTCTGTCGATCAGTCCGGCAATATCAATTTCTTTTTCAACAAGATTTGCAAGCCAGAGCGCACCGAATTCCTGTGCCTGGATCTTATCGGGCATCTTCTCGCGGCCTTTGGCTAATTCAAAAATACGCTCCGGCGACCCTAGATAAACCTGGTTGACAACCTTGGGCTTGCCGTCAACCCGGGCTATCTCCCGAACATAGTAATAGGGGTTTCCTTTTTTCATCTTTTTATCTTTTCATGTAAGTGGTATCTGATCACAGGGTTAACCAATTGAAATAACGAGGTTAAATTTTTAGAATATCCCGTTTGCCAGCAAAGTCAACAGCTCAACTAGTTAATATTGCGACATTTTATTTTTTATCGTCCAAAAAACGTGTGCCTGCTATGAAACGTGAATATTAACATTTAATCAACAGGATAGATAGCCTTTGATACCCTGTGATCAGATACTGTAAGTGCACCATACTCCTATAGTATCAGTAGGGTCTTACACTTTCGCAGTGGATAATATATTGAATTTATAGTATTTTTGACAAATAAGGTGCAGAATCCCATAAACTCCTGTTCGAGAGGACCACCCGTCCGGAACTCACAGGCGGTCGGCGGCGGAAGGTAAGTGCTCTTCGGGCGGTTATAGCAAAGTGCAGTTTGAATGAATTGGGATTAACCATGGCGGAGAGAGCGCGGCATGTTGGAGTTACTTCCGACATCGCCAAGGCGGTTGCTCGATTTGAAGAATATGGATAAATGACGACAGACAAGCATAGCAAGGCAATTTAGGACACAACGTCCCTTATGTTTGCACTGCAAAGGACGGAAGGCATCTTTATACAGAGGTCGGAGGGAATCAGGTGAAACCCCATCAAGGATCTCGTGCATGGAAGTATCACAGGGGATGGTATCCATGCCGTATATGGTCTTGAGATTATGCGGTTCTGCAAACCGCCGCTCATCAAATGCAAGCAACGAAGGGTCTTTGAGAGAAAACATGGCAAAACCGGCCATCAGGGTGTCGGCCAGTGAATGCTGTACAGTACCGGGTCGATGATCTTTGATTTTTTTGAACCCTGCCCGCATCGTTGCAAAAAGAGCATCCGCATTCAGGTGCTTGCGCAGCCTGATTTTTTCATTTCGTGCGGTTTCTCTCTTGCGGGCTTTCATGATTGCTGTAATTTGGTTCGACATGGCTGCCTCCTTGTAAGTTATTGTTTTTCTTACAAAAAGACAAAAGTCCTAACTCATTGATATGTCAAGTAAAATTTTGATTTTTCTCCGTTATTTTTAAAATGTCTACGAAACCAATTTTAACAGGCTACGCTATTACGTCGTTTCAGCGCCCTCCGGGAATTGCTGGCATTTGGTCAAGTTTGATGATCTTTCTTGTAGGAAGTTGTTCTTTGGGTGACGCAATCACCTGGGAAAAATTATGCTCGGCGATTGCTTCAGCCAATACTTTTTGTGCTATGTCTTTTTTTTGTTTTTTGGGCAATCTTTTCCAGTTGGGAAATTGTTTTTTTAGTTGTTTTCGTACGCTTAATTTGATATTTTTATGGTACATGTCGAGCCTCCGTTTTGATGTTTTTTTCTTTTGTCGGGAACTAACATCATTATAGAGGCTTTTTTGCTTTAACTAAACGTTTTTTATTGATCAAAATACTACTTATTTCAACACCCTTTTTATCCAGAAGTGTCCGGTTAGAATTATGCAATTGCCTGTATTCCAGCCAATGCAATTTCTTAGCTTGACCTACTGGTTTGGATTGACAAAAACGTCTCCAGAGGAAACGCCGATGCATTATTGCAGAAATACAATTAACATTTTATTGGCCTACCTCCTAATCATTTCCCTGGCTAACGGCGCCCAGGCGCGGACGCTGTCTTCGCCGCCACCGACAAAGCCTTTCTACTTTGCCGTTTCGGCCATGACCTCACCGGCCCGCACCCTGGCCCATTTTTCCGAACTCACCACCTATCTCGCTGCTAAACTTAATCGTCCGGTACATCTGAAACAGCGGCGCACCTACGCCGAAATTAATGATCTGCTGGCTCAGTCCCGCATTCAAATGGCCTTCACCTGCACCGGCGGCTATATCGCCGGCCGCCGCGATTTTGGCCTGAATATCCTGGTGGTGCCGGTTATTAAAGGCAACACCTTTTACCGCTCCTATATCGTGGTGCGGCAAAAATCATCGTTTAAATCACTGGCGGATCTTAAGGGCCGGGTCTTCGCCTACGCCGACCCTCTGTCGCTTTCCGGTTATATATATCCCGCCGCCCGCATCAGGCAGTTGGGATACAGTGCAAAAAAATTCTTTCGTCATGTCTTTTTTACCGAGAGCCATGATAAATCCATTGAGGCGGTGGCCACCGGCATAGCCGATGGCGCGGCGGTGGACAGCCTGATATTCAACGCCCTGCGGGCCCAGGCGGAGCCCAATGCCAAAAGGCTGAAGGTGATTGAGAGATCAGAAAAATTCGGGATGCCGCCGGTGGTGGTGGGGCCAAATATTGACCATGATTTTCGTTACCGGCTGCTGAAAGTCATGCTCAATATGAGCAAGAATGCCGCTGGGCGCGCGGTTTTGAAACGATTGGGGATGGATCGCTTTGTTCTGCCGGATCACGCCCTCTATCACTCCGCTTTCCTGCTGAACAAGGAACTTGAGTGACGAAGACCGACCCTGATAATCCGCCCGGAGGCGTCCCCTGGTATAATCGGGTAGCCCTGCGCCTGTCGCTGTCAATTGTAGTGGTTATCATAATCACGGCGCTTACCGTGGCTTCGCTTATTCTACGGGATGAAAAGAGCACCATGGAACGTGATCTGCGAGTGAGAACCAGAATGCTCGGGGAAATTATAGCCAGACAGATGATTGAACCTATACTCTATGAGGAGAATTTTTCTCTTCACTCCCTGCTAAAATCATATTTAAATGCCAGAGATTCTATTCTGCTTTATGGCAGCATCTATGACAAGAATGGCAAATTATTCCTCACCAGCCGCCAGGCGTCCTACTCCGACACACTTTCAGCCCTGCCGCGTCCTCTGGCGGCGAAGGCGGTTTTCCTGCGGGATATTAAAGAACGGTCATGGGCGACAGCCAGGTCGGCGGATTTTTTGATGCCCATCTCCACACCCAAGATAGGTGTTATAGGTTATCTGCGTCTTGGTATTTCGGTACAGCCCCTGTATGATACCCTGGAAATCACCCGGCACAAGGTATGGATTGTCACCTCGGTAATCGTCTTTTTTGGTATTTTAATCAGCCTCTGGTTTGCCCGTGTCCTCATTCTGCCGGTATTGCTGCTTAATAACGCCGCCCGGCGGCTCGGCGAGGAAGGCAATCTGGAGACCAGAATCCCCGTCAGCGGGGTGGGAGAAATTCGGGAGCTGGCCCTGACCTTTAACCGCATGGCCTGCCAGCTCAACGAGCTGATCAGTAAACTTAAAAAGGCCCAGGCCAATCTGGTTCGCACGGAAAAGCTTTATGCCCTGGGGGAATTTTCCGCCGGCCTGGCCCATGAGATCAAAAACCCCCTTACCTCCATCAAGATGCTTATGCAACGGGTGGACGAGGAGGAAGAACCCCTTGATGCCCGTGATTTGGCGGTTATCATCGAAGAACTGGATCGGATTGATCTCACGGTAAGCCGCTTTCTGCAGGGAGCAAGGCCTGCTGATCTAAGCCGGTCACGGGCGAATATAAACCAGTTGCTTAGCGATGTTATCGCTATTACAAGAAGAAAAATCGAAAAAGCGGGTATCCGCCTTGAAACTGAGTTAAATCCACAACTCGCGCCCTTGAATATTGACAGCGCCTCGATTAAACAGGTATTTATGAACGCTATCTTAAACGCCATCCAGGCCATGCCTCAGGGCGGCACACTGACTGTTACCACCCAAATCCACGGCCGGGAGGCGCATTGCCTGATTAGCGATACCGGCTGCGGCGTTAGCCCGGAAAATCTAAAATATATCTTTGATCCCTTTTTCACCACCAAGAAAGAGGGCACCGGCATGGGACTGGCTGTGGCCTGGAATATTGCCCGCCAGCACGGGGGACGGCTCGATATTGAATCCCGCCTTGACCAAGGCACAACCCTTACTCTGGTTCTGCCCTATGACCAAGCTGCTCATTGTTGATGACGAAAAATCAGTCCGTTACGCCTTTAAGCGCACCTTCGGCGATTGTTACGATATTATAACGGCTGAAAATGGCGCCCGGGGGCTGGAGGAAACGACGTCTGCCGATCCGGAGATTATCCTGATGGATATCCGGATGCCCAAGATGGACGGCCTCACCGCCCTGAAGAAGATCCATGCACTCAACCCCGCCCTGCCGGTGATTATGATGACCGCCTACGCCGACTCGGCCACCGCCATGGCCGCCATGCAGGAAGGCGCCTTTGATTATATCGTCAAACCCTTTGACAATGATGATCTGCGGCAGGTGCTGGAAAAGGCCGAAGCGGCGGTACGGATCAGGGGAGTTTTGCAATGCGAATGCGAGCCCGACGCCCATGATTTGCCTCTGGTGGGAGAAACAATTATTGGCACCAGTCCCGTCATGCTTGAGGTCTGTAAAAGAATAGGACAGGTAGCGGCCTCTGATCTGCCGGTATTAATCAGCGGCGAAACCGGAGTAGGCAAGGAGCTGGCGGCCAGGGCAGTTTATCACTATAGCGGTCATCATCAGCGAGAACTGATGGTGGTTAACTGCGCGGCGCTGCCTGATACCCTAGTGGAAAGTGAATTGTTTGGTTATGAGTCGGGGGCCTTTACCGGGGCCGGTAAACAGCGGATTGGCCGCTTCGAGCAATGTGACGGCGGCACCATCTTTCTGGATGAGATAGGCGAATTATCCCTGCCCGCCCAGGCCAAGATTTTGCGGGTGGTGCAGGAGGGGACATTTGAACGTCTGGGCGGCAGTCGTCCCCTGCTCACCGATGTCCGTCTTATTGCCGCCACTAACCGGAATCTGGCCGCAATGGTGCGGGACGGCGCCTTTCGCCACGATTTATTACACCGGATAAACGTCTTCGATCTTCATATTCCGCCTCTGCGGGAACGGCCCAGTGACCTGCCGCAACTGGCGGCCTATTTTATCCGCCGTTTTGGTTCCCGAATCTCCCCGCCGGTGACCGGGATAAGCGCTGAGGCTTTAGATCTTCTGGCCAATTATAACTGGCCCGGCAATATCCGCCAATTGGAAAATGTTATCCGCCGGGCCACAGTACTCTGCCGCTCCGGGGTTATTGATGTGGCGGACTGCCTTCTGGAGGATCACGAATCGGCGGCAAACGATTTCAGCACCGCCGTCAATCAAAGAATTAATGAACTTATGAACGGGGGGGAATCCCGCCCCTATCAGCAATTACTCACCGAGATGGAGACCCTGATGATTGACAAGGCCCTCTCCCTCACTAAGGGTAATCAGGTGCGGGCGGCCGAACTCCTGGGTATCAACCGCATAACCCTGCGCAAAAAGATGTCGATGATCAAAAAGTAGACAGCTGTTGTCTATCTTCTGCACAATTCCCTCTTTCGTTCCTGTCTGTTCCCTTTAAACACGCCACCTACCACTTGGCACGCTCCGTGCAGAGTTCCTTACAGATTGCCAAATTTAAGGCAAAGGACAACGCTGTGGACTAAACGGCATCCATAGCGCCGCCGGTCAGCTGGATTTTGTTCGATATTTGGGCTCGGATACCGAAACAAAGACTGTTTATGGACAGTAACTATTCAGATGCACCCAACCTGCGGCTGATAATGTCGTCCAGCATACTAATATGTATAGCTGAACGTCATTATCAACCACATCTTGGGCACATCTGAACAGAACAGATCACAGTTTAGGGCAGTTTATCGGCCTTGGCTTAATAGTTACTATTGACAGACACTGACTGATAGAATCCTGGACTCTCCAGGTAAAAACAAATCAGGAGGCAAAAAGATGAATCAACGGAAACGGCTGATGATGGATCTTGAAAGGGCCATGAAAAAGCCCTTGTCGCAGAGGTCTTGGGTTATGATCATTGATATCAGGAAATGCGTAGGGTGTACGTCCTGCGTAGTTGCGTGTGCCGCAGAAAATGTCTGTTCGCCCGGGACATCATACCGATGGGTTTTTGATCAGGAATTTGGTGATTACCCCAACGTAGATAGATTCTTTATGCCTACAAACTGCCAGCAGTGTGATAATCCACCCTGCAAAAGGGCGGCTGATAAATATGCAAAAGGCGGCATAACAAAACGCCCGGACGGAATAGTAAGATTTGATTATATCAAACTTGCCAATCATAAGATGGCTGCCAAAACCGCCAAAGAGGCTTGCCCCTATGGTGCAATCTCGTATGATTATGGGCAATACTACACAGATGGCACCCCAAGAAGAGAGCCATACGAGACGAGAACATTTTTGGCCTATAACGATTCGCTGAGCAGAAAGGAGACTACCGGCTCCATAAGAAAATGTACATTTTGTGCTCATCGTCTGGATAATGGTATGCTGCCAGCCTGCGTAACAACCTGTATAGGCGATGCCATGTATTTTGGCGATGCAAATGACCCAAAGAGCAAGGTACATGAACTGATGAGAAAGAACAGATGGAATCCACATGCAAGCCTGGGAACCAAACCTCGTGTGTACTACATAGGATACGAAAAGAGGGCGAATATAGCGTTTGCAACCAATAAAACCTGCGAAATGTGCCATGGTGAAGGGGGTAAGCTATGAAAAAAGCCGATGAGAAAAAAACTGAGATAAAAGAAATGACAAGAAGGAATTTCTGCAAATCCACTGCTTTTTTAGGAGGATCAGCGATTCTTTTAAGTCAAATGGATATGGTTTTGGGAAATATAAAAACAGCCAATGCCGCAACAGGTGCCGCTTATTATCCATTATCAAAGCCTGAAAATATAATCTACTCGGTGTGCCTGCAGTGCCATACCGATTGCCCCATCAAGGTAAAAATACAAGATGGAGTTGCTGTAAAAATTGATGGAAATCCATATTCAGCACAGAATATGGTTCCAAATCTTAATCAGAATACAAGTCCGGCTCTTGCTGCCAGAATGGATGCCAAACTATGCCCGAAAGGCCAGGCCGGAGTTCAATCTCTTTATGATCCTTACAGAATCGTCAAGGTACTCAAGAGAAACGGCCCGAGAGGTAGCGGTATGTGGAAAACTATTTCATTTGACAAGGCTGTCAGTGAAATTGTTGAAGGCGGACGTCTCTTTAAAGATATAGGAGAAGATCGTAATGTTGACGGGTTAAGAAAAATCTACAAAATGACTGACCCCAAACTATCTGAAAATATGGCATCTGATGCCAAAAAGATAGCAAAGAAAAAACTCAGTGTCGACCAGTTCCAATCAAAATACAGCAGCCACCTTGACCTTTTGATAGACCCTGATCATCCCGATATGGGAACCAAAAATAACCAGTTCGTATTTATGGCCGGCCGAATTGAACATGGCAGAAAAGACCTTGTCAAACGGTGGCTTACGGGAAGCTTCGGATCGGTAAACTTCTTTGAGCATACCGCTATCTGCGAGCAATCTCATCATATCGCCTATAAACAAGCATCGAGGCAGTACAGTAAGGGCAAATGGGGCAAGCCCACAACAGAACATATGAAGCCAGATGCCCTGAATGCAGAGTTTATAGTCTATTTCGGAACTGGTTTTGCGGAGGCCAACTTTGGCCCGACAAATATGGCTGCCAAAATCACCAATAGATTGGTCGATGGTAAAATGAAGATAGCCGTAGTTGATCCGCGATTCAGCAAGAGCGCCGCCAAGGCATCAAGGTGGCTGCCCGTTAAGCCGGGTTCTGATGCGGCCTGCGCCCTGGCAATGATTAGATGGATCATAGCCAACGAAAGATACGATAAAAAATATTTAACGGCGGCGAATAAGGCTGCGGCAAAAAAGATTGGTGAAACGACATGGTCTGACTCGACTCACCTGGTACGTATGGAAGATGATGGCCCCGGCAAGTTTTTGAGGGCGGCTGATGTTGGACTGGGCGGCTCAGAATTTGTGATAATTAACAATAATAACCAGCCCGAGAAGGTTTCGGAGGGAGCCGCTGTTTTCGGCAAACTTGACTATTCCGGAAGTGTTGATGGGATAAAGGTTAAAACGGCCTTCCGGCTTCTGAAAGAGCAGGCTTTATCAAAGAATATGGTGGAATGGTCAAGAGAGTGCGGCGTTCCCGTAAAAGATATAGAGTGGGTTGCCAAAGAGTTTGTATCTCATGGTAAACGCGTCGGGGCCGAAATGTATCGCGGAGCAGTCAAACACACAAATGGTT
Source organism: uncultured Gammaproteobacteria bacterium (assembly GCA_913009215.1). Taxonomy (GTDB): domain Bacteria; phylum Pseudomonadota; class Gammaproteobacteria; order Acidiferrobacterales; family CAJVXG01; genus CAJVXG01. The sequence continues at coordinate 8,988 of CAJVXG010000029.1, forward strand.
ATTATAACGCCCAGGCGGTAATCGCCTTGAATATACTGGTTGGCAATATAGACCATAAGGGGGGTCTGACTAATGGCGGCGGCCATTGGCACGAAGATGGGAGCAAGCCGGGCCAACCGTTTCCATTGAAACATTTGCAACCCAATAAACTTCATTCGTTCGGGATAAAACTTACGCGGGAAGGATCAAGGTATGAGGAGAGCACCCTTTTTGAGGGCTATCCGGCAAAACGTACATGGTTCCCATTCTCAGGTAATATTTACCAGGAAGTTCTTCCATCTGCCGCAACCGGCTATCCGTATCCGGTGAAAGCGGTATGGATTCACATGGGGAGCCCGGCGCTATCTGTTCCCGCCGCCAATGAGATGCTCAAAATTATCGCTAACACAGATGATGTGCCGTTACTGATTGCCGACGATATTGTCATTGGCGACTCGTCGATGTATGCCGATTATATATTCCCCGATTGCGCGGTCTGGGAAAGGTGGGGGACGCCTCATACCTCCCCGGACGTAACCCAGAAAGCGGCCAAAATAAGACAACCCACAGTCAAACCTTTCACCGAAGTTGTCGAGATCTATGGCGAGAAACAGCACTGCTCCATGGAAGCGGTATTATTCGCTATTTCTGAAAAATTGCATCTTGGCGGCATTGGCAAAGATGGGTTTGGCAGCGGTATTAACTTCACGAGGCCGGAGGATTTTTATCTAAAACTAGCCGCCAATATTGCCTATGGAGATAAAGCCCATGATTATGTGCCGGATGCCTCGGCGGATGAGGTGAGGTTATTCATTAAATCAAGGCGGCATTTTGGATCTGCCGCTTTTGCCGCAGGCAGGTGGGAAAAGTCCGTTGGTTCAAAGGCGTGGAAGAAGGTAATCTACGTCCTCAACAGGGGAGGCAGATGGGAGAATTTCAGCGACAGTTTTCTGGGAAACAGTGGTTTTGTTGTTCATAAATACGCCAAAGGCATCAATCTTTATGCCGAGTCTGTGGCACTACAAAAACACTGTTTTACAGGTCAACGGTTCAGGGGAATTGCCAATTTTGAACCGATCAAAAATGCTGCGGGAAATGTTGTATATGGCAGTCATTCCCCATACGAACTTATTCTCATTACCTATAAGGACATAAGAGGCGGGCAGTCAAGAACTTTGCCACAGGATTACTGGTTATCTCTGACATTGCCGGAGAACTACATATTGATAAACGCCGAAACAGCAAAGGGCATGGGGCTGAAAGACGGGGACAGGGCAAAAATTATGTCGAGTTCAAATACTGACGGCATATGGCATCTTCCCAATCGAACCAACAAGAAGGTAGCGGGAAGAATTAAGGCTGTCGCTGGTATGCGTCCAGGTGTTGTGGCGGTAAGTTGGTCTTTTGGTCACTGGGGATACGGGTCGTCAGATGTTAATGTCGATGGGGAGATCGTTACGGGTGATAAAAGGCGAGCGGCAGGCATGTGTCCAAATGCCGCAATGCAGGTTGACTCTGTCCTCAAAAATGCGCCGATGAGCGATCCCATAGGCGGCAGTGTTTCATTTTTTGATACCAGAGTAAGACTCGTGAAAGTATAATAAACCCATGGTCTTATCCCAAAAGGCCATGGAAGAATATTAAGACCCTTGACAGTTGGCGGGTACGAGTTTGTCCCCGTCAACCGCTTTTTTATGAAGGTTTTGGATGAAACGCCTATTATTCTTATCATTATACAGCATCGCGGAGTTTTCTGCAAATTAATAAATGGAGTTAAGGAAAAAAGGAGAAAGCGTTATGAAAAAGATTATTTCCACAGTGGCGGCCCTGGGGCTATGCTGTGCAATGCCGTCCATTGCCGCCGCAGGGGACACTCCGCTGCTGCAGGTCCTGCAGAACAAGGGCGTGCTGACACCGTCCGAGGTTGCCCGGATTGAGGCGCAGGGACAGAAAAAGCCCGCCGCCCTCAAGGGTCTCAAGATCGAGCTGCAAAGTTTTATTGACTATTCGGCCGGCGAGAAAGCCGAACCGGGCGACACCTCAAGCAGTTACAACGATTTCGCCGTTACCCGCGGCTATCTGACCATTAAAAAGAAAATCAACCCCTGGCTGAGCGGCCGGATCACCACGGACATCCATCGGGACACCACCGCCGGTGCCAGCACCAACGGGGATTACACCATGCGGCTGAAGTATCTCTATGCCGAGTTGAAGCCCAATGACCTGGGAATGTTAACCTCCATGAAAATGGAAATCGGCCAGGGTCACAACCCCTGGCTTGATTTTGAAGAGCACATCAATCCTTACCGGGCGCAGGGGCCCATGGCTGTGGAGCGGGCTCATATCTTCAATTCCGCCGATGTCGGCATCAGCCTGCGGGGCAACATCGGCGACAAGCTCGCCGATGCCAAGGCCCTGACCGGCAACAGCCATTACAGCGGCCTCTATGGCAGTTGGCATGTCGGCGTATATAACGGCGGCGGTTATCATGGTAAAGAGGCCAACGGCAACAAGGCGATAGAAGGACGGTTGACGATACGGCCCCTGCCGCAAACGCTGCCCGGACTGCAGTTCAGCTATCTCGGCATGACCGGCGACGGCAACAAGGACTACTCTCCCGGGAGCAACCCGGATTTTTCCATCAATCTGGGGATGATGAGTTATGAGAACCCCCTGTTTATTTTCACGGCGCAGTATTTTCAAACTACCGGCAATGCCGGTGGATCATGGACGACCGGCGTTAATCATAAATCGCTCGACACCGAGGGGTATTCATTCTTCGGGCGGGTTCGGCTGCCGTTTGCCAACAAGAAGCTCTCGGTCTTCGGCCGTTATGATCATTTCGATCAGGATTCGGACAATGTCATTGCCGATAATACCGCCTATGATCTCTATATCGGCGGCCTGTCCTATGACGTTGCCAAGGGCAACCAGATACTGGTCGATTACGAGACCACGAACTTTGACGTTAACGCCGGCCAGAAAGGCAAGGTGCCGTCACTGGGCAACGATCTGGGCGACGAACATAAAATCCAGGTTGTCTACCAACTGGCATTCTGATCATGTAGTGTGAAATAAGGACAAAAAAGCCTCTCCGGCCAAGCGGGCCGGAGAGGCTTTTTTTGTTTTTATGGGATTCGCCGCCTACCTTCAATTGCTGGCAATATCTGCTTCCGGACAGCTTTCCAGTCAATGGAATTCCATTATCGGGATTCGTTGATGGGCGCACCAGCGCTCTTGGCCGTCGTTTGCTTTCCCATCCCCAAAGGTTCTCCAGATTCTCTCGCAACAAGACACCAGTTGGACGTCAGCACATGTTCTCACCATGACGGGGGTGCCATGGTTTTCATGACGAGCCGTGTTGCAGGCTCTATCCGCCCGGCTTTCCCGGGGGGCTTTGCTTCTTCTAACCTCTTCCTCCCGCCACTCCAACAGGAGCTTATAGGATTTGTCATATTTTTTCGTTAAAATAGCACAATTTTAACATGTTGCAACTAGATTTTCTGTAAGACCCCACTGTCGATTTTCCAGCCGAATGCCTGCATAATTTGCGCTTGTATTTCATCCGGTTCTTCCAGCATTCGTTTGGCTTTCTTCCTTTTCGGTAACCAGATGAGGCAGGAGTGCAGACGATGCAGGTGACGCATTGCCGCTTTGGCAGTAATCTCTACACCCGCCCGCCGCAGCCTGATTTCGATGAGCCGCAGCAGGGCCAGGGCCGCAATGCAGGTGAAAATGTGG
>CAJVXG010000030.1 GCA_913009215.1 uncultured Gammaproteobacteria bacterium
TATCCGGGCAACGTTGTCGTATGTCCTCGATTTCATCAAGAGACAATTCCCGTGACAGAATGACACGCGTGAGCCCAAGCGATTGCCAAAATTTAACAGCCGCATAATTCACGGTATTGGCCTGGACCGATAAATGGACAGGCATATCAGGCCAACGTTCCCGGACCATCATGATCAAACCCGGGTCTGCCATAATCAATGCATCGGGCCCGAGCGCAATGACCGGCTCCATATCCTTTAAATAGGTTTTGATTTTGCTGTTATGGGGTATAAGGTTGCTGGCAACAAAAAATTTCTTGCCCAGGCGATGGGCCTCGGCCACCCCTTTCGTCAGGTTGGCCAGGGTGAAATCATTATTGCGGACGCGCAGACTGTAACGCGGCTGACCGGCATAAACGGCATCGGCGCCAAAGGCCAGGGCATAATGCATATTTTTCAGGGTGCCCGCAGGCAGTAGTAGTTCGGGGGCGTTTGCCATGGCCGTAATTGTAGAGCAGGCTTATGTGTTGGAAAAGCCCGGGAGTAGTCGGAATGTAATGTTTTTGGCTACCGCCTGGTAACTGTGCAGGCCTGGTCGTCTATATATCCGGTTTTCATTTACCATATCATTAATAGGTATCGATTGCGGGTTCCCCCGGGATGATGGATTACTTCCCCCGGAGCTGCTTTTCCAGGTCTTGCGCCGCCTGGGGTGAATAGAGCAGGTAGCCCTGCAAGCAATCACAGTTATGCGATCTCAGGAAATCGGCCTGCGCTTCAGTTTCCACACCTTCAGCAATGATATTGAGATGCAGGGCACGCCCCAGGGCGATGATCGCCTCCACCAATTTAGCGTCATCCGGATCCTGCATAATGTCATGGATAAAGCTTTGGTCAATTTTCAGGGTGTCGATGGGAAAGCGTTTGAGATAACTCAGGGAGGAGTAACCGGTGCCGAAATCATCGACGGCAAGCCGGATGCCCATATCGCTTATCGCATTCAGTGTGCTGATCGTCGTCCCCACATTCTGCATCAGGATGGACTCGGTAATCTCCAGTTCCAGTAACGAAGGTTTCAGCCCAGTGTCTTCAAGTACACGCCCCAGCATATCAACGAATTTCGGTTCATTGAATTGTCGGCTGGACAAATTAACAGACATGCGCAAGGGTTTCAGCTCAGTATCATTCCAGGCCCGCGCCTGAAGACAGGCATTGTGCAGTACCCATTCCCCAACAGGAATAATCAGCCCTGTATCTTCCAGAATGGGAATAAACTCTCTGGGCATGATCAAGCCCAGGTCGGGGTGCTGCCAGCGCAAAAGGGCCTCAACACCGGTTACTCTTGCACTCAAAAGATCAATCTGGGGCTGATAGTATAGTATGAATTCTTTACGCTCGAGTGCGTGACGCAGGTTTGTCTCCATGCTCAAGCGTTCAAAAGTCTTGGCGCTCATATCTGAAGAATAAAACTGATAGGTATTCCGGCCCTGATCCTTGGATCGGTACATGGCGATATCGGCATGTTTAAGCAGGGTCTCCGTATCTTTTCCATCCAGGGGAAAGAGGCTGATACCAATGCTGGTGGTAATAAAAAATTCGCGTTCGTCCAACTCGAAAGACCGGGACAGGACACTCAATATTTTTCGGGCAATCTGGACCACATCGTCTGCCGAGGCGATATCATCAAGGACAATGGCGAATTCATCACCCCCCAGTCGTGCTACGGTATCCCCGGCCCGTACGCATTCATTCAGTCGCCCGGCCAGGGCTTGTAAGGCGCGGTCACCGAAGTCGTGCCCCATGGTGTCATTAATGAGTTTAAAACGGTCCAGGTCCATAAACAGTACGGCCACCAGTTGGTTGCGCCGCTCCGCATGAGCCAGGGATTGGCTCAGCCGATCCGTAAACAATACCCGGTTGGGCAATGCCGTCAGGGCATCGTGATGGGCCATGTATTGCAACTGCTGTTCGATTTGCGTGCGTTCGGTAATATCCATTACGAATGCGACAAATACGGGTGGCGACTCTTGGCGAGATAGCTGTAAGCGAATCTCAACAGGATAAAGCGAACCATCCTTGCGCCTATGGCGGGTCTGGAAAATCACCTGATCCTGCTTGCCCTGGCGTAAGGGTTTGACCAGCTCGGTAAATGATTCCTGGGTAAAGTCCGGCTTGATATCCAGTGGGGTGAGTTCTTTCATCTCCCGCACGGCATAGCCAAGATTTTGTCGTGCGCCACGATTCACTTGTATGAAATGCAAGGTCTCGGCGTTAAATATATAAATCTCGTTGGTGGAGTTATCGAGGATTCGGCCGAAGCGACTGCGTAATTCCTCTGTGGATTTAAGCAGACTTACATCACGCGCGGTTCCTTCGATGCCAATGGGGTTTCCCTGCTCATCCCGTATATAATGTGCATTGGTGGAGACCCAGACAATCGAGCCGTCCCTGTGCCTGAGTTGGGCCTCAAAGTTTTCTATGGCACCGCCCCGTTTTTCCATTTCTGCCAGAAATGTTCCCCGCCCCTGTGGATCCACATACAGATCGGCCAGTTTCGTCCCGAGTAATTGCTGTAGTGAATACCCCAGTAACTGCCGCACGGACGGTGACACCCGGGTCAGACACCCCTCGTTATCTATCCGATAATAGGTGTCCTGCATGCTGTCCAGAATAGCGCTGAGCTCCTGTTCCGATGCCCTGAGCTTTTCTTCTGCCTGCTTGCGTTTGGTAATGTCTTGGGTCTGAGTCAAAAAATACAATGGCTCGCCACACTCATCATAGAGCAAGGTCGCACTCAACATCACCCACACTGTTTGCCCCAACTTGTGAACGTATCGTTTTTCAAACCATACATTTTTGATCTCGCCGGACAGCATTTGGCGCATTTTGTCTAATCCGATTTGCAGGTCATCCGGATGCGTGACATCGGGAAAGGACATGGACAACAGTTCCGCCTCGGAAAAACCCAACAGCTGACACAAGAAATCATTAACTTGAATAAATTGTCCTTTCAGCCCAACGATGGACATACCCAATGCGGCATCCTCAAAGGCCTGTCGAAATCTATTCTCGCTCTCCTTTAACGCATCATTCGCCCGTTTACGTTCGGTCAAATCGCGCACAAAAGCACTGAATGTCCAGGATCCATCATGACGCAAGGGCAGTATTGTAAGTTCCATGGGGAATTCATATCCCTTCTTGTGCAGTGCTGTAAGTTCTTTACGCCGATTAAGGATCGGTCCCTTGCCTGTTTTAAGCAGATTTTCCATGCCCTGCGTATGTGCCTGTCGATATTGCGGGGGGATGATGGTTTCCATCAGAGTTTGGCCGATGATCTCGGATAACTTCCAGCCGAATATGGCCTCGGCCCGGGGGTTCCATTCCTTGATGACGCTGTTGTTATCTATAACGATAATGGCATCGAGGGCGGACTCGATAATCATACGGATACGGGATTCACTATCCTGCAGGGCCTGTTCTGACTGTTTGCGACGGGTGATGTCGCGAAACATGGCGATGAAACCAATAACGACACCATTGGCATCTTTGACTTGAGTGCCAAGGGTTTCAGTCAGGAACACGGTGCCGTCCTTGCGTCTGTACCTGATTTCATAGGGGGCGGTCTCGGCCTCTGGACCGGTACGATAACGGCGGCGGCCCTGATCGCTGAAATCCTGTTTGTTGACATACAGTATTTCAGTGGTCTGGCCGATCAATTCCTTATCGCTATAGCCGAACATTTTGTGGACGGCAGGGTTGATCATGACAATACGGCGTTCGGTATCGGCAAACACCACCGCATCCGTAATGGAGTTGAACATGGCCTCGAACATGGCCTTGTCATGCAAAGACATCTTTACGGGTTGTCTATGCGCAGAAGTTTTACTTGGCATTTGTTGATCTCTTCCTGAGTGAATCACGCTGCCCGATCAGGGATGCGATGACAAAATCACATCTTCAATTACCATATAGTTATCCTGGATATACGTCAGTATAGTATCTCTCCTGGAGAAATCTTCTTCAAATCCACGCCTGAATATAGGCATTTTTGCGCACTGGATACCCCGAATTATCCTGCAAAAGTGGTGTTTTATGGGCGTTAGCCAACGGCGGTGGATCCAGGGAAAAGGGGCGTGTAGCTCGAAGCTTTTGGCTAGTGCGGCACAGGAATGTTTTAGGCAACCCTGATTTTCCTGGATGCCGGCATTTGCCAGCATGACAGAATAAATCAGGCCTTGTCCGAAATCTATGTGATACCCAGGTCCTGCCACATTTGGTCGACACGTTGAATGACCGCATCGTCCATAACGATGGGCCGGCCCCACTCGCGGTCGGTTTCGCCCGGCCATTTATTGGTAGCATCAAAACCCATTTTAGAACCCAGTCCCGATTGCGGGCTGGCGAAATCAAGATAATCGATGGGCGTATTTTCCACCAGGACGCTATCCCGCGCCGGATCCATACGTGTCGCCATGGCCCAGATCACATCCTTCCAGTCACGTACATTGATATCATCGTCGGTAACGATAACGAACTTTGTATAAGTAAATTGACGAAGATAGGACCAAACGCCAAACATGATGCGACGGGCGTGACCCAGATAGGCCTTCTTGATACTGACCACAGCGATGCGATAAGAGCAGGCCTCCGGTGGCAAATAGAAATCGACGATCTCCGGAAACTGTTTTTGCAATAGCGGAATGAATACCTCGTTAAGGGCGACCGCAAGAACCGAGGGTTCGTCGTAGGGTGAGCGCCCCATATAAGTACTGTGGTAGATGGGCTGCCGGCGATGACTGATGCGTTCTATAGTGAATACAGGAAAACGGCCGACGGAATTGTAATAGCCGGTGTGATCGCCAAACGGGCCTTCGTCGGCCTCCTCACCCGGTTTAATGCAACCCTCCAGTACAAACTCGGCCGAGGCCGGGACATGCAGCGTGTTACCCAGGCATTTCACGACCTCGGTACGGGCGCCCCGTAACAGACCGGCAAACTGGAACTCGGACATGGTATCCGGAATAGGGCTAACGGCCGCCAATATCGTGGCCGGGTCGGCGCCAATTACGACAGACAGGGGGAAGGGTTTTCCCGGATGGGCCTGTTGCCATTCGCGGAAATCCTGGGCGCCGCCACGGTGCGGCAACCAGCGCATGATGACCTTGTTGCGGCCGATGATTTGCTGGCGATAGATACCAATGTTCTGCCGTTCCTTGTTGGGTCCACGGGTGATCACCAGGCCAAAGGTAATCAGCGGGCCGGCATCCCCGGGCCATTGGGTTTGTACCGGCAACCGGGACAGGTCGACATGGTTACTTTCGATAATGGTTTCCTGGCATGGTGCTGAAGTCAATGTTTTAGGCTTAACATCCAGTAATTTTTTAAATGATGAGGCCTTGTCCAGGGTGTCACGAATACTTGTAGGTAAGCTCGGTTGTTTCAGGAAGGCCAACACCTCGCCCACTTCGCGTAAACCCTCCAGAGATGTCTGACCCATACCCAGGGCCACACGACGTGGGGTGCCAAATAAATTCGTCAACACGGGAATCCCATAACCCTTGGGATTCTCAAACAACAAGGCCGGTCCCTGGGACTTTAATACCCTTTGACTGATTTCGGTCATTTCCAGATTCGGATCGACCTCATGCCGGATGCGCTTGAGCTCTCCCTGTTGCTCCAGTGCAGATATAAATTCCCGCAAAGATTTGTATTTCATCATGTCTGACACCCTTTATTGTTGATGAAAATGTCGTTCTACCCCGTCACACCGGCGACACTGCTCCCGGCCATCCCATCCCTGACCTTCGCAATATTAGTACGTCCTGTACGTCAGGCCGGAGTCCAGAAATTATTTGATTACCCTGGATTCCGGCATTCACTGAGAACCCCTGCGGGGTTCATTAAGTACTTCCTGAACTCCCTGCGGTCGTTCTGATCGCACCGGAATGACGGAATAAATCAGAGTTTCCTTAAATATTACATTAATATCAATAAGTTAGATACGCAATACCCTGTTAGCGCCATCCGAAAACCCGGAACTGAATCCGATCGGCGTTTATCAATTGATCTGCTTATGTATTTGGCATAAATTGTCTCTGTTGCAACAAACTTTGGCTTCGCCCCACAATCATGAATAGATTACGGCTGTTAACGACCCTGGCAAAACCGATGCGCCTGATACCGGATGCCTTACATAGCGGAATCGTTGCCAGGGCCTGTAACCATCTTATGCGCGGACAAGGCCTTGAAGACCGCCTCAAGGACCTGGAAGGGAAAAGCCTGTGTCTTCGAATTACGGACATTCCCCTCACGCTTGGTTTTACAATAAATAATGGTCGATTACATGGTTCACATAGCGCCCACTGGGATTCGCGTATCAGTGGCGAACTTGCCGATTTCTGGTTATTGGCAACCCGTGCCGAGGACCCCGACACCCTGTTTTTTAATCGCCGTCTGAACATTGAGGGCAGTACCGAAGTCGGGCTAACCATCAAGAACCTGCTCGATGCCCTGGATTTTGATTGGCACGCCCATATCACCGATATCATCGGCCACCCACCGCCCCGGTCGCTGGTAAAACTGGCAACCCGGCTCCGGGAACAGCTACCTGTTAAATAGACCCATACGGCGCTACACATACTAAGCTCCCACACATGAATTACCGCTGCTCCAAAACCAGTACCCCACCAACCAGGCATTTTATTTTTAACAATTTCCATCTAAGGTAGCGCCAATTTCTAGTCGGTGTAGGGCGCAATCTTATTGCGCCGTATGGGCAGAAAATGGGCACGGAATATAATTATTCACAATTACAATCTCTTTTCCTGAATATCCATACCCCGGATATCCATACCGGGATCGCCGTACCAGTAACCGTCACAGGGGCCTGTGGGCATATGGTCATTGAGTGATTCCGCCGCCAATGCCGGTTCAAGTCGGTGATGGCGCACCTGGTCAACCAGGTCAATAATTTCCGTCATGCCCTGCAACTGCGGCGATAGTCGAAGAATATCCACGCCCAGTTGTTCTAACCTGGGCAATTGATCGATCAGGCAATAAGTCCGGGCTGACTGTACTTGTATACCATTGAGGACAAGGAACGATTGTTGCTCCCGGGTGGAAAGCAGCAGGCCCTGTTCATATTCACGGCAACAAAAACCACAGTCATCTTTACTGATATTATGGGCCCGCGCGGTGTAGCAACGGGCGGAAAAAGCCAGCGGCAGACGGCCAAAAACAAACACCTCGGTCTCCATATTTTCCGGTCGCTGCTGTTGCATGGCCGTAAGGCTCTTGTCATCCAGCTCCAGCGGCATGACCCATCGGCTCGCGCCCAGGTCTGACATCTGGGCCAACATACTGCTGTTATAGGTATTGATGTGGGGCCCAACAACGAAAGAGGTGCCAGGCTTTTGTAAATTAATCGCGGCCATGTCGTTGGCTTCAATCCGGTAGCGACCATTCTGGCAAACGCGCTTTACCTGCGCCAAATCCGATTCCGCCTCGATCAGCGACAAGGTCGACAATACGACTTCCTTGCCCGCATCTTCAAGTATGGCGGCCAGGTCCAGCCAGTCCTCTCCCCGCAATTCGCGCCGCTTAGCGCACACGGTTTCTCCCAAATAAACAATATCCACAGGAGACTGTGCAATCATATTGTAATAATCCAGCACCGTTTGCCGGTTCCAGAAATACAACAAGGGTCCTAAAGAAATTCGCATACGGATTTGATTATTGCCAAGGCCGATGATAGGCGCCCAGTGTATGGCAGGCCCCTTCGGCGACCTTGTCCAGTTGCGCCATCCATGCCGGTTGCACGCGGAAGGTGTCGGGATTAGCCATGCATCGGTCCAGCGCCTCGCGCAGGACACGCGTCACACTTGCCACATAGGCGGGACTGCGCTGCCGCCCTTCAACCTTGATGGCCACGACACCAGCCTGTATGAGTTCCGGTAATATTTCCAGAATATTGAGACTGGTAGGCTCTTCAATCGCGTAAAAAATATTGTCGTTTACCTGGTAACGACCCTTGCACAGCGTGGGATAGCCGGCCTGCTCGTCGGGTGCATATTCATCTATCAACACGCCATTAAGACGTGAACGGCGTCCTTGCGGTGTTTCCTCCCAGCGCACCGCTTCCGCCGGTGAACAGACACCATTGGAATTGGGTGATTTGCCGGTAACATAGGAAGACAGCGTACAACGACCCTCCACCATCACACAGAGACTGCCGAAACCAAAAACTTCCACTTCAACATCGGTATTTTTGATGACTTGTTTTATCTGCGCCAGTGACAGCACCCGCGGCAACACCACGCGCCGGATAGCATAATGTCTGGCATAAAAATCAATGGCCTCGTGATTGGTGGCGGAACCCTGTACCGACAAATGCAGGCGTAAATCAGGATAAGTGGTGGCCGCATAATGCATCAGACCGGGGTCCGCCAGGATTAATGCATCGACATGGTGGCTCGCCGAACGATCTATGGCCTGGCACCATTGCTGCCATTGGTGCGGCCGGGGGTAGGTGTTGATGGCCATCAACACCTTACGGCCTTTGTTATGGGCATAATCAATCGCGCGATCGAGTTCTTTAGTATCAAAACCCAGCCCGGGAAAATTCCGCGCATTGGTACCATCGCGAAAACCCAGATAGACACAGTCCGCGCCGTTATCAATGGCGGCTTTCAAGGCCGGCAGATTACCGGCAGGACATACGAGTTCGACATTTTTTTTACTGGCAATCATAGCGTATGGGCGACAAATTGACGGCGGCTATCGGCGCAGGAATCTTCAAGCACAGTGGACGGGCATAGCTTTACACCGCAGTGGCTGCCTTGGCGGGTATTGCGGGTACGGAGCACCGACTCAATGCCATTAAGTACTTTCCACTTACAGGCGCACCAATCCGGCGCCAATAATATATCTCTCGATGCCGTAGCGGTAATACGATGGTAAATGATTTCCGGGGGCGTGCGTTCAATCAGGTCCGCGGCCGTGTGAATGTACTGCTCGTAAGACAGGGGCCGGTATGCACCGCGGCGCCAGTCATTGGCCAGCCGTGTGCCCTTCACCACATGCAGGGGGTGTAGCTTTAATCCCTGCACACCCAGCGCCAGCACATGGTCGAGACTCTGAATGACGTGGCGTTCTGTTTCGCCCGGCAATCCAATAATGAGGTGCGTACATATATTAAGGTGTCGGGCCTGCGCATCGCTGATGGCCTGTTCGTATTCGGTCAGGCTATGACCGCGATTGACCCGTTCCAGGGTCGCATCAAAAACAGACTGTAGTCCCAGCTCCAGCCAGATTTCATAGCCACGGTCACGATATTCGGCCAACAAGTCCAGCACCGGCGGCGGCACACAATCCGGGCGCGTCCCTACAGACAAGCCGATAACATCGGGATCGGCCAGGGCCTGATCATATTGGGCGCGCAGATGCTCAATATCGGCGTAGGTGTTGGTGTAGGCCTGGAAATAGGCAATGAATTTGCGGGCCCGGGTGCGTTTATGGATGACCTGTTTGCCGGCGGCAATCTGCCCGGGAATGGGCTGCGGGGTTCGGCCATTGGGACTGAAAGAAACATTATTACAAAAGGTGCAGCCACCACGACCCTTGCTGCCATCGCGATTGGGGCAACTGAAGCCGGCATCAATGGCGATTTTATGCACGCGCTCGCCATAGCGGGCGACCATAACCTGACCAAAAGTATTGACACGATCAGAGAGTGTCACCTTGTCACCTCAGCTCTGATAAATTTCTCGTACCCCGGTATCCCAAATTCGGTTGTAGAAACGCGCCCGGTACAGTAGACGTTCGTGAGCGGCATCATTCTCAAATCCGGTACGGTCATGCAACACATTGTTGCTGATCAAACCCATGCCGGGCTCCAGCCGACCCCGAAAGATATAGCCTGAATCACTGTCGAGCAGTTGCGACAAAAAACCTACCGCCTCGCGAGTCAGCGCATCGTCTTTCCATACTATACTGCGCGTGCGTGCCGTATAGCGCATGTGCAGGTCGCCGCATGTTGGATGGATAGAAAAAACGGGGCCGGGCTCATCCGGCCTGGCGGCACCGGATTCACTGATCCGCGCCGGGATGGTCATGGCATCATCGGCCATTAGCGCCCGGATATAATCAGGATTCTCGTCACGAATCAGGATATAGGCAATCTCGTGATCCAGCAAGGCATTGTCACCGCCCTGGGCGGCGCTGGAAACGCAGTGCAACAACAGGCTGTGAATTTGCCGTTGCGCGGAATTGTAATAGCCGTCTGTATGCCAGTGGATAGGCCGGTTAGTATAGGGAATATAGTGGCTACGTTCCCCGGTGTTCCTGACCGTCAGGCTGGTGACCCCTTCTTCGTCTGCCAGCCAGTTGCGATCCAGTCTACTCAGACCCAGTTGTTTTCCCAACTCCAGGGGGATGTTTTTGTCGGCATCGCCAACGGTGTCACTGCTATAAAGAACCATATTGGTTTTGCCGCAGGATCGTATGATGGCCTGGTGTTCTGCTTTCGATAGCGACCGTGGATCTTTAATCTCAATCAATAACGCTTCAATTGATGTCGGATAGCCCGCAAGCTTTCGGTCGCGCCAATTGCGGTAGGCATCAGCATTATTGAGATCAAAGGGGTCGTTCGCGGCCAGCCTTTTGGATAAAAATGAAGAAGTCATGGGGAAACCTAACTATTGTGAAATGAACCCGATAGTGGCAGCCCTCCCGGCCGACCCCATTGATCCAGGTCAATTTTCCCTTGAAACAGGGGCCTTCTGACTCCGTCTTTGGGTGTTCGGCACAAACTCGGGTTGATTTCCGTGTGGCCCTAAGCCCTGAATGTTGTTGACAATTTCTGTCAACAACATTGTAATTCTATGCTACCTTATTGCTTATAAGGACTTTTAGCCACTGCTGTCCCACTTATAATACTTAAAAAGTACATCGAATGCCGTTATTCCAGTGATGACAGGGTGCCGAACTGACCATGGACATGAAATCACAAAAAAGTGAATTCGTCATGCCTGCGCAGGCAGGCATCCAGTAAGTTATTGATGGGCATACTGATAAGAAGGACTGGATTCCGGCATGACGTACAGGATGTACTAATACTGCGAAGGCCACGGATGGCCGAGAGCAGTGCCGCCGGAATGACGCGTAAGTGGGACAGCAGTGACTTTTAGCCCATTTCCACCTACATGGAGTGGCCAGGATGAAAATTGATTATTAGGCCTTATATTAGGGGGCTTGTTAGCCTGGCAGACTTGTATCGATACAGCTGTACCATTTTCAGTTGTCACTTATACACGGCAAGTGGGTATGGTGCGCGATGAACATTAACCAAAGGCCCACACTATCATTTCTCACAGCAGTAATTGCCTGGTTTGTTGTTTCAGGCCCGGTCCTTGCGGAAAAGACACTGGTATTGAATACGGCATTTACATCACCGTTATCCAATGACGCCCAGAGTGGTTTTGCCGATGTTATTGTCGGTAAGGCGCTGCACCGTATTGGTTATCAATTAAAGACAGTTCGATTACCTGCGGAAAGAGCGCTTATCAATGCCAACGCCGGCATTGATGACGGCGATCTGCTTAGAATCGACGGCCTGCAAAAGAGCTATCCAAACCTGATCCAGGTACCGGAAAAGATCATAAATCTGGAATTTGTGGTCTTTACCACTAAAACAAGCTTCCCAATCAAGGGTTGGAAAAGCCTGAAACCCTATTCGGTTGCAATAATCACTGGTTGGAAAATTCTGGAACGTAATATTCCGGCGGGAACCGATCTCATCAAAGTTAAAAATGCCGATCAACTTTTCACATTATTACTGGGAAACCGGGTGGATGCGATTGTCTATTCACGCTGGGTAGGGTTGGGTTATATCAAACAACACAAGATACGGGAGATCAGAATTTTGGGGAAGCCGCTTGCACGCAGGAAGATGTATGTTTACTTACACAAAAAGCATAAAAATTTAGTCCCAAGGCTTGCCAAGTCGCTAAGACATATAAAAGCCAACGGTGACTATCGACGCGCCTTCCGGAAAATATTGGCGCCTTACTCCAGGAGATGATGTTGTGTCCAAATTCAATCCCGGAACCTACAAGTCAATCATCGCCCGCCGTATTATTATTTACATTATTCTATTCAGTTCGTTTATTACCCTGATTACAACGGCTATTCAGCTGACATGGGACTATAAAAATGATGTCGCTTTAATTAATAACCAGTTGCAACAGGCCGAGGATGTACATCTGAAGAGCCTCACCGCAAAATTATGGGCTTCAGACATCAAGGGACTCAGAACGCACCTGGAGGGGATATTACAGGTTCGCGACATGCAGTTCCTGGAAGTAAGGGATAGAGAAAAAGTATGGGTATCCGTGGGCACCCGTCAGGAAAAAAACACCATCTCCCGCCAATATCCGATGGTTTTCAGGCACCGGGGGCGCAATATTAAAATCGGCACACTAACCGTTGTCGCCAGTCTCTCGGGTGTATATCGACGCCTGTTCAACAGGGTCTGGGTTATCCTTGTCAGCAATGCCATCAAGACATTCCTCGTTGCGG
>CAJVXG010000031.1 GCA_913009215.1 uncultured Gammaproteobacteria bacterium
AATTGGTGCCGAAGGCGGGACTCGAACCCGCACGGCTCGCGCCACCGCCCCCTCAAGACGACGTGTCTACCAGTTCCACCACTTCGGCCGTGTGATTGCTTAGCGTGTTATTCCGGAATAACCGGTACACCCTTGGTTGATGCTTTCTTTTTCTTCGATGTCGAGGCTTTCTTTTTGGCCCCCTTCCCTGCAACCTTGGGCTTTTCGACTTCCCTGGTTATAAGCTTGTCCGTGACACTGCCCGGCCCGATCTGCCGCGCATTCAATACCATAAGACCAATGTTGGTCACAAAGAAAATAATGGCCAGAACCGCCGTAGTGCGGGTCATGAAGTTGGCCGAACCCTTGCTGCCAAACAGGCTGGTGGAACCGCCACCGCCAAGCATGGCGCCCATGTCAGCGGCCTTGCTTTGCTGTAATAACACCAGCGCAACAATTGCTATGGCGATGATCACATCCAGAATTATTAATAGCTCATTCATAACAACTCCCGTTTACGCTGCCGCGTTACAAATCTTCAGAAACTCATCGGCCTTCAGGGAAGCGCCGCCAATAAGACCGCCATCAATATCGTCCTGGGAGATCAGCTCATTGGCATTGCCGCCGTTCATGCTGCCGCCGTAAAGAATGCGCAAATCGCTGGCGATGCCGTCGGACAGGGCCGCCAGTTTTTCGCGAATAAAACGATGCACATCCTGGGCCTGTTCCGGGGTCGCGGTCTTGCCAGTGCCAATGGCCCAGACCGGTTCATAGGCAATGACAGAATTCTCGAAGGCGCCTATACCATGGGTGTCCAGTACCGCATCCAGTTGCCGCGCGACCACGGCCTCGGTATTGCCGGACTCGCGTTCTTGCAGAATCTCACCAATACAGAGGATAGGCATCAGGCCGGCCTGCTGCGCCACGCCAAACTTCTGCGCCACCAGGGCATCGTCTTCCCCATACAGGGTGCGACGCTCGGAATGACCGACAAGCACATAGGTACAACCGTAATCTTTCAGCATGCCACCGGAGATCTCGCCGGTGAAGGCGCCGGACTCGTTGGCATTCAGATTCTGACCACCCCAGGCGACCTTGCTGCCAGCCAGTTTTTCCGCGGCCAACGGGATCAGTATCGCCGGCGGGCAAACGGCGATATCGCTGACGGCAGCATCGGCACCGGCCAATATGCCCTTCAGCAAGGCCGAAGACGCTTCTTTGCTACCGTTCATTTTCCAATTGCCAGCTACCAGGGGACGACGCATATTCTTTTACTCCTAAATAATCTGTTCTCTACCAAAACGGGCGGGATGTTACCGGCCATGCCCGAATAAAGCAACGAAATCGGTGGGACGTACCGGCTTTTATGTAGTTTCCGAGGCCGCCTTCACGGTATCGGCCAGTTGCTGGCTGAGGCGCTGCACCTGTTCCCAGTTCTGGCCCTCGACCATGACCCGGATTACCGGCTCGGTGCCGGAGGCACGTAATACCACGCGACCATAATCAGCCAGTTCGCTCTCAACGGCCGCCACGGCCTGTTGCACTTGTTGCGAGGACTGGATATCGCTCTGGCCATTGTCCTGCTCGGCAATACGAACATTGATCATGCTTTGCGGATAAATCTCGAGACCCTGCTTCAACTGCGCCAGCGTCTTGTCGCTGGCCAACATCGCCGCCAACACCTGCAAGGCGGTAACAATGCCGTCGCCGGTGGTGCTCTTGTCCAGGCATAGTACGTGGCCGGAGGTCTCGCCACCAAGCTCCCAGCCTTCTTCATGCAGCATGGCCAAAACATAGCGATCCCCGACCATGGCGCGCTTGAACGGAATGCCCTTTTGCTTGCAGGCCAGCTCCAGACCAAGATTGCTCATCAGGGTGCCAACGATTCCGCCTTTCAGCTGGCCCTGTTGTTGCTTGGCCGACCCTATTATATAAAGTAGCTGGTCGCCATCAAGCACGGCGCCATCGGCATCGACCATGATCAGGCGATCGCCATCGCCATCGAGGGCAATACCCAGGTCGGCCTGCTCTTCCCGCACTACTCTTTGCAATCGCTTCGGGTGAGTGGAACCGCATTCCTTGTTGATATTAAAACCATCCGGTTCATTGGCAATAATAACGACATCGGCGCCGAGCTCACCAAAGACGTGTGGCGCCACCTGATAGGCGGCGCCATTGGCGCAATCGATGACGATCTTCAGGTGACTCAAATCCTGTCCGAACGGGAAGGTACTCTTGCAATACTCGACGTAACGACCACCGGCATCGGGGTAACCCTTGACCTTGCCAAAGGCATCGGAGGCCACCGTCTGCATCGGTTGCTGCATCGCCTCTTCAATGGCGAGTTCGACATCGTCTGGCAATTTAGCGCCGTCGGAGGAAAAAAACTTGATGCCGTTGTCCTGGTAGGGATTATGCGAAGCGCTGATGACAATACCGGCACAGGCACGCGCCGTGCGTGTCAGATAAGCAATCGCGGGTGTAGGCATGGGACCGAGCAAGCGAATATTAACACCGGCGGCCGACAGGCCGCATTCCAGCGCCGACTCCAGCAGGTAACCGGAGACACGGGTGTCCTTGCCGATCAGAATCTTGCTCTTGGCCTTATGGTTCAGGCGGCTCAGTACCGTGCCAGCGGCCCAACCCAACTTTAAAACGGTTTCCGGCGTAATGGGCTCGACACCCACCTCGCCTCGAATGCCATCGGTTCCAAAATATCGCTTCGCCATGTCCTTAATCCTCCGCTCCAGTCTGGCTTACTGCTTCCATCATCCGAATCGCCTGTCGGTGCGGTGCGACGTCGTGCACCCGGACAATACTAGCGCCGTTTTGCACCGCCAGCAGGGCCAGGGTAACACTGGCGTGCAGTCGCTGTTGCAACGGCAATCCTGTTACTTCTTCAATCATAGACTTGCGGGACACCCCGATCAAAATTGGCCGGCCCAGTGATTGCAACTGCGCCAGACCCCTCAATAAGGCAAAATTATGCCCTAATGCCTTACCAAAACCAAAACCCGGGTCAACAATAAGCTTATTCCCGGCAATTCCGGCCTCTGCTGCGGCCTCAATGCGCCCAGCGAGGAAGTCGCGCACTTCCTGCACCACGTTCCGGTACTTGGGCGCCTGTTGCATAGTGCGGGGCTTACCCTGCATATGCATCAGGCACACCGGCACATCGAGCTCGGCAGCCACCTGTAGTGCACCGTCTTCACGCAGGGCCCGGACATCGTTAATGAGGCTGGCGCCGGCAGCAACCGCGGCCCGCATGACCTCCGCCTTGGAGGTGTCAATGGAAATGGAAATCGCACTCTCACCATGAATACGTTCTATCACCGGAATGACGCGGTCCAGTTCTTGCTGTACCGATACCGCCTTGGCGCCAGGGCGGGTGGACTCACCACCGACATCGATGATGTCGGCGCCCTCCCCGATCATCGTCATCGCCTGGTGCAAGGCATCATCGACCCGGAGGTGCTGTCCTCCATCGGAGAAGGAATCCGGAGTCACGTTGAGGATACCCATGATGGCAACGCCATCGGCAGGCAACAGCAACTCGCACCTTTCCGTCATTGCGGAAAAAGAAAATTAATGTTCGCCGGCCGGCTTGTTGAGGCTGGGCTTGATTTTCGGTTTACTGGGTTTACCACTATCGGCCTTGGCAGAATCTCCGGCGTCACCCGTGTCTTCCGGTGGGCGTGGGGGCTTGCCAGCCATAATGTCGCCAATCTGATCGGAATCAAGGGTCTCCCATTCCAGCAGGGTCTGGGCCATGGTTTCAACCTTGTCACGGTGTTCTTCGATGGTCTTGCGGGCACGGGCATATTGTTCATCGATGATACGGCGAATTTCCTTATCCACCAGTTCCGCAGTGGAATCACTCAAATTTTTATGCGTAGTAACATCGCGACCCAGGAACACTTCGCTTTCGTTGTCGCCATAAACCCGGGTACCGAGAATGTCGCTCATGCCCCAACGTGTGACCATACTACGCGCCAGTTCGGTAGCACGCTCAAAATCATTCGCCGCCCCGGTGGTCATCTGGTTCATGAACACCTCTTCGGCAATACGGCCACCCATGAGCACGGCGATGGTCGACAACAGGGTGTCCCGGCTATGGCTATAACGATCTTCTTCCGGTAACTGCATGGTGACACCGAGGGCGCTACCACGCGGGATAATGGTGACCTTGTGCACCGGATCAGTATTCGGCAGGGTTTTCGCCACCACGGTATGGCCGGATTCGTGGTAAGCGGTGTTCTTACGTTCGTCCTCGGGCATAACGATGGAACGCCGCTCGGCACCCATGATGATTTTATCTTTCGCCAGCTCAAAATCTTCCATATCCACCATGCGCTTGTTGGCGCGGGCGGCAAACAACGCCGATTCGTTCACGAGGTTGGCCAAATCGGCACCGGAAAATCCCGGGGTACCGCGGGCAATGATATTCACATCGACATCATCGTCCACGGGTACTTTACGCATATGGACCTTGAGGATTTGTGCGCGGCCACGGATGTCCGGCAGCGGTACATAGACCTGACGATCAAAGCGTCCAGGGCGCAACAGCGCCGGGTCGAGTACATCCGGCCGGTTGGTCGCCGCAATAACAATGACGCCCTCGTTGCCCTCAAAGCCGTCCATCTCCACTAACAACTGGTTCAGGGTTTGTTCGCGCTCGTCGTGACCACCACCAAAACCGGCGCCACGCTGACGACCAACGGCGTCGATCTCGTCGATAAAAATAATGCAAGGCGCATGTTTCTTCGCCTGCTCAAACATGTCGCGCACGCGCGAGGCGCCAACACCGACAAACATCTCGACAAAATCGGAACCGGCAATGGAAAAGAACGGCACCTTGGCTTCACCGGCAATGGCCTTGGCCAACAAGGTCTTACCGGTACCCGGTCTACCGGTCATCATGACACCGCGCGGGATATGGCCGCCCAGTTTCTGAAAGCGTGACGGATCGCGCAGGAACTCAATCAGCTCACCGACTTCTTCCTTGGCTTCCTGAATACCGGCAACGTCGTCAAAGGTCACACGGTTTTGCTCCTCGGTGAGCATGCGCGCCTTGGATTTACCAAAACTCATGGCGCCACGACCGCCGCCACCGCCCTGCATCTGCCGCATCATAAACAGCCAGAAAGCAATCAGAATAATGATCGGGCCCCAGCTGTAAAGAAAGGTCATGATGACGGATGGCCTTTCCGGTGGCAGGCCCTTAACCTTAACCTTGTACTTTTCCAGCAAGGCCAGCATAGGAGAATTGGTGGATTCCGGATTATAGGTACTGAACTGCTTTCCGGATTTCTTCAGCGTACCGCTAATCTCGCGAATATTCTTGATAGTAACGTCCTGGACCCGGCCGTTCTGGACCAGATTACGGAATTGAGTGTAATCAATCTCCAGGACCTGCGAGGGCCGGTTGGTCAGCTGGCTGAACACGGACATAAAAACAATGGCCACGATAAGCCACAACAATATATTTTTTGTGAGATTACTCAAAATTATCCTCGGTTCACCCTGGTCACAGGGCTGTTCCTGCTCCTGTTGGTTATTGTCCTATGCCTGTTTCTATATAACAAGCATATATTAAGTACGCTGTAACCGCCTGCCCAACATGTATATTTCCCGGCTTTTACTGCGCGAGGCCTTCGGCTTAATACTGCGCACCTCTTTAAATTGTTTGCGCATCTGTTGTAAAAAGCAGGTGTAATCCGATCCCTGGAATACCTTTACTAAAAACACGCCTTTTTCATGCAGTACCTGTAGTGCAAAATCCATCGCCAACTCGGCCAACGCCATTACCTTTGCCTGATCCGCCAGCGCAATACCAGTAATATTGGGGGCCATGTCGGAAATTACAAGATCGACCGACTGGCCCTGCAAACGCTGTAATAGTAAGTCTAGTACACCCTGTTCCGTAAAATCACCCTGCAAACACTCGACACCGGGCAAAGGGTCTATGGTCAACAGATCCAGGGCCCAGAGTCGGCCGCGGGCACCCAGCTTTTTTTGTGCCAATTGCGACCAGCTGCCGGGGGCGGCGCCCAGGTCCACCACCACCTGTCCGGGTTTCAACAGGTGGTAACGCTGGTCGATCTCCTGTAATTTGTAGGCCGCACGGGAACGATAACCGTCCTTCCGGGCACGCCGGACATATTCGTCATCGACGTGTCTTTGGTACCAACGTTTGCTGTCTTTACCCTGCGCCACGATATTTTTATAAATCCTGTATGATACAGATCCGAATCAGAATTTCTGCATACTTACCTTAGCACGGAACCCATTATGGCCTTGACTGGGAAACAACGTCGTTATTTGCGCGGGTTGGCGCACAACAAGCAACCGGTTCTGGCCATCGGCCATAATAACCTCAGCAAGGCCGTATTGGCCGAGCTTGAAATCGTACTAAATGATCACGAGCTGATCAAAATCAAGCTGCCTGAAATAGACGCCAGGGCACGCAAGGCTCTGATTGAACAACTGTGTGCGGAATCGGGGGCCGGGTTTGTGCAACTGATTGGCCGGATTGCCGTGGTTTATCGACAGGGAGAAAAAAACCGGATCGAGCTGCCCGACCAGACCTAGATATATTTGACAGACAGTATTTCGTAGCGGCGAACGCCGTCCGGAACCTGGACCTCAACCTCGTCACCCTCTTCCTTGCCAATCAGGGCGCGGGCAATGGGCGTATTAATGGATAACCTGCTCTGCTTGATATCGGCCTCCAGTTCGCCAACGATCTGGTAGCTTACTTTCTTGTCGTTTTCTTCGTCATACAATTCGACAGTGGCGCCAAAGACGACACGGGAACCCACATCCAGCGTGGTCGGGTCGATCAGTTCGGCAACCGCAAGACTGCTGTCCAGTTCAGCGATACGCCCTTCGTTAAAGCTCTGTTGTTCCTTGGCGGCATGGTACTCGGCATTTTCGGACAAATCGCCATGGGCCCGGGCCTCGGAAATGGCCTGGATAATACGCGGGCGCACAACCGCTTTAAGCTCACGCAGCTCTTTCTGTAGTTCTTCCGCACCCTTGACCGTTAATGGTATCTTGCTCATGGTTATATATTCCTAAAACAAATCCTGCAGTCGGCGAACATTTAATTCACCGCCTATTTTATGGGCTTCACGGGCCGCCTTAACTGCTGACAAAGTCGTATAGTTGGTCACTTTGTGTTGCAGTGCCTTCTGGCGAATGATGGAGGCGTCCTCGACACTTTGTTTGTCAGAGACTGTATTGACAATTATATCAATCTCTTCGTTCATTATCATGTCGACGATATGGGGCCGGCCTTCGGAGACCTTGTTGACCGGTTTTACTGCTATTTTTGCCTTACTCAGGACCTCGGCGGTACCGTGCGTGGCCACCAGCTCAAAGCCCTGCTCGCTGAAATAACGGGCCACATCCACAATATCCTGCTGGTCCTCATCACGCACACTGATCAGCATACGCCCTGTTTTCGGGATTTCCGAGCCGGCCGCCAGTTCGGCCTTGAAGAAGGCCTCACCAAAAGAATCACCAACCCCCATGACCTCACCGGTCGATTTCATTTCCGGACCGAGCATGGTATCGACGCCCGGAAACTTCACAAACGGAAACACGGCCTCTTTCACAGAAAAGTGCTCCGGTACGATCTCACCACTCACGCCTTGTGATTCCAGGCTCTGGCCCGCCATGCATCGCGCCGCAATCTTGGCCAGCGGTCTCCCCGTGGCCTTGGAAACAAAGGGCACCGTACGCGAGGCGCGCGGGTTCACCTCAAGGACATAGACCTTGTTGTCTTTCACTGCGAACTGGATGTTCATCAGACCCACCACCTTGAGACCCCTGGCCAGTTGCCCGGTCTGTTTGCGCAGCTCGTTCTGGATTTTCTTCGACAGGCTGAATGGTGGCAAGGAACAGGCGGAATCCCCGGAATGAACACCGGCCTGTTCGATGTGCTCCATAATGCCGCCAATAATCACGTCCTTACCGTCACAAATGGCATCGACGTCGACCTCGGTAGCGTCGCTCAAAAATTTATCCAGCAGTACCGGCGAATCTTCCGACACCTCAATGGCAATGCGCATATAAGACTCCAGGTCCTCGCGTTTATGCACCACCTCCATGGCTCGGCCACCCAGCACATAGGAGGGCCGTACCACCAGCGGATAACCAATTTCTTCGGCCAGTTTGACGGCACGCTCCGGAGTACGTGCGGTGCGATTATCCGGTTGCAATAACTTCAGGCGCTTGACGAGCCTCTGGAAACGCTCGCGATCTTCCGCCAGATCAATGGAGTCGGGACTGGTGCCTATAATAGGCGCACCGGCTTGCTCCAGACCATTGGCCAGTTTCAATGGCGTTTGCCCACCGTAATGGACAATGATGCCGGTAGGTTGCTCGACTCGAATAATCTCCAGCACATCCTCCAGCGTCAAGGGTTCAAAATACAAACGGTCGGAGGTGTCATAGTCCGTGGATACCGTTTCCGGATTACAGTTCACCATAATGGTCTGGTAACCCGAGTCGCTCATGGCATAGGCGGCATGGACACAACAATAATCAAACTCGATACCCTGGCCGATACGGTTCGGTCCACCACCCAGGATCATGATTTTTTCCCGGGCCTCGGGCAACGCCTCACATTCCTCCTCATAAGTGGAATACATATAGGCCGTGGTGGCCGCAAATTCGGCGGCACAGGTGTCGACACGTTTGTATACCGGGTGCACCTTGAGCTTGTTACGCTGCTTGCGAAACGCCGCTTCGCGGATGCCCATGAGATCGGCAATACGACGATCGGAAAAACCCTTTCGTTTCCACTGTAGTATAGTCTTGGCCGTGGGTTTACGTTTCTGGTAGCGTGAAATCTGTTTCTCGGTTTTGATAATGTCCTCGATCTGCACCAGGAACCAGGGGTCGATGGCGCTGATGTCGTGTATTTCCTCGACAGACATACCAAAACGAAAGGCGTCACCGACAAACCACAAGCGTTGTGCACTAGGAACACGCAGCTCATTCTTCAATCGCTTTTTGGCCTCGTCCTTACTGAGGTCAGCGGGCAACACCGGCTCAAATCCGTATACTCCAATCTCCAGACTGCGGATGGCCTTCTGCAGGGATTCCTGGAAGGTGCGGCCTATGGACATGGCCTCACCCACCGATTTCATTTGTGTTGTCAGTGTAGGATCGGCCTTTGGAAATTTCTCAAAAGTGAATCGCGGAAACTTGGTGACAACATAATCGATACTGGGCTCAAACGAGGCCGGAGTGGCACCGCCAGTGATATCATTGCGCAACTCATCCAGGGTATAACCCACCGCCAGTTTGGCCGCGACCTTGGCAATCGGAAAACCGGTGGCCTTGGACGCCAGCGCCGAAGAACGCGACACCCTGGGGTTCATCTCGATAATGATCATGCGCCCGGTCTTTGGATCAATGGCAAACTGCACATTGGAACCACCGGTATCGACACCAATCTCGCGCAGCACAGCAATACTGGCGTTACGCATGATCTGGTATTCCTTGTCGGTCAGGGTTAATGCCGGTGCCACCGTGATGGAGTCACCGGTATGCACACCCATCGGGTCAAAATTCTCGATGGAACAAACAATGATGCAGTTGTCATAACTGTCGCGCACCACTTCCATTTCGTATTCCTTCCAGCCGAGTATGGATTCCTCAATCAATAATTCCCGGGTTGGCGAGGCATCCAGACCACGTTCGCAAATCTCAATAAATTCATTCTTGTTATAGGCCACACCGCCTCCGCTACCGCCCAGGGTAAACGACGGTCGGATAATGACCGGGTAACCGATCATGGCCTGCACCTGATGCGCTTCCTCCATGCTGTGGGCAATGGCGCCACGGGCACACTCGAGTCCAATGGAGGCCATGGCCTTGCGGAACTGTTCGCGGTCCTCGGCCTTATCGATGGCCTCTTTGCTGGCGCCAATCATTTTCACGCCATGCCTTTGCAACACGCCATGCCGCTCCAGATCCAGGGCGCAGTTCAGGCCGGTTTGTCCGCCCATGGTCGGCAACAGGGCATCGGGCTTTTCTTTCTCGATAATGCGCTCCACCGCACGCCAGGTTACCGGCTCCACATAGGTGGCATCGGCCATGCCCGGGTCGGTCATGATGGTGGCGGGATTGGAATTGACCAGGATGACACGATAACCCTCGTCCTTCAGCGCCTTACAGGCCTGGGTGCCGGAATAGTCGAACTCACAGCCCTGACCAATAATAATCGGGCCGGCGCCAATGATCAAAATACTCTTTATGTCTGTTCTCTTTGGCATAGTTTTTTTATCAACCCAGAGGATCGCTCCTGCGCTCGCGACAAGAGGCGCGAAGAGAGTAATTTATTATCTTCATCTCTGTGATCTTTGCGCCTCTGCGCCTTTGTGTCGGGTTTTAATTAACTCAATAAAGCGATCAAACAAAGGCGCGATATCGTGCGGTCCGGGGCTGGCCTCCGGGTGACCCTGAAAAGAAAACGCCGGGCAATCATTGTGCTCAATGCCTTGTATGGAATGGTCGAACAGGGAACGGTGTGTCACCTGCAAGTGGGGGGGCAGCTGCTCCTCGTCCACGGCGAAACCATGGTTCTGGCTCGTGATCATCACTCGTCCGCTGTTGACATCCAGCACCGGGTGGTTGGCGCCATGATGACCAAACTTCATTTTCATGGTCTGTGCCCCTGAGGCCAGCGCCAGCAATTGATGGCCCAGACAAATACCAAAGACCGGTATTTTTTGTTGCAGTATTCTCTGGATGGATGCAATCGCATAACTACAGGGCTCGGGATCACCGGGACCATTGGACAGGAACACACCATCGGGATTCATTGCCAACACGTCCTCAGCCGAAGTTTGAGCCGGTACCACGGTGAGATTGCAACCGCGTGCCGCCAACATGCGCAGGATATTGCGTTTGATGCCAAAGTCGTACGCCACGACATTATAAGTAGCGTCGAAAGCCGGCTGGTAACCCTGCCCCCAGGCCCACTCACCCTGGTTCCAGTCATAAGGTTCTTTCGTCGTTACCTCTTTAGCCAGGTCCATGCCCTTCAGTCCGGCGAATCCTTTGGCCGCTTGCACGGCCTTCTTTTTGTTCAGACGTTCGCCCTTGGCCGCCGCCCAGATACAGCCGCTTTGTGCACCCTTTTCCCTCAGGATGCGGGTCAGCCTGCGAGTATCGATACCGGCAATGGCAACCACTTTATGCTGCTGCAGGAATTCGGACAGGTTTTGCCCGGAACGCCAATTACTGGCCAACAAAGGCAGGTCACGGATGACGAGGCCGGCGGCATAAACGGCAGCGGATTCCATATCCTCATCGTTACAACCGGTATTGCCGATATGGGGACAGGTCAGGGTAACGATTTGTCTGGCGTAGGACGGGTCAGACAGGATTTCCTGGTACCCGGTCATGGCGGTATTGAACACGACTTCGCCGGTTGTATTGCCTGGAATACCAATGGCCTCACCGTTAAAAACGGTGCCATCTTCCAGGGCAAGCAAGGCCGGCGATGTCACAAAATCCCCTCAAAACTGGTGAGCGGGGGATACACATATAAAAGCGGGAGCAACCAATGTTGCTCCCGCTTTATGTACCTATCCCGGGCAAAATTCTTTTCAAAATATGCTTTCAACTTAAGCGTCGATACTACGACACCACAACATTGAAATCAACGTAAAGCTAACACATCCTGCATATCAAACAGTCCCTTGTCGTGGTCTGCCAGCCACAGGGCGGCACGCATCGCCCCCTGGGCAAAAGTCATGCGGCTCGAGGCCTTGTGGCTAATTTCCACACGCTCGCCGACGCCGGCAAACATCACCGTATGATCTCCGACAATATCGCCGGCACGAATGGTCTCAAAGCCGATGGCGTCGCGGGGTCGCTCCCCGATCTGGCCTTCGCGGCCATAGACGGCGCATTGCTTCAGGTCACGGCCAAGGGCATGGGCAACGACCTCGCCCATGCGCAGCGCGGTACCGGACGGGGCATCGACCTTGTGCCGGTGATGGGCCTCAATCACCTCGATATCGACCTCGTCGCCCAGAGTGCGGGCGGCGATATCGAGCAGCTTCAGGCACAGGTTGACACCGACACTCATATTCGGCGCAAAAACAACCGCCATGGACTCCGCGGCCTTAACAATAGTGTCCTTGCCGGCATCATCAAAACCGGTGGTGCCAATTATGATTTTCTTATTTTTAGCAATGCAATATGCCAGATTTTTTAGCGTTACTTCCGGTCTGGTGAAATCGATCAGGACATCAAAGTTTGTCGACGCCAGATCGTCCACGATCGGCACATCCAGTGCGCCAATACCGGCGGCAATACCGGCATCGTGACC
>CAJVXG010000032.1 GCA_913009215.1 uncultured Gammaproteobacteria bacterium
CTGTTAATCACGATATGCAAGTCAAAGTCGGAGCTTTGTTTCTGGACCTTGCCCACCTCAATCTTGGAAATATCAAGAATATCTTCAATCAGGGTAAGCAAATTCTGGGCCGAGACATAAATGGTTTTGGCAAAGTGACGTTGTTGGCGATTGAGCGATGTGTCCAGTAACAAATTGACCATACCCACCACACCGTTCATGGGTGTGCGTATCTCGTGACTCATATTGGCCAGGAACTGGCTCTTGGCCCGGTTTGCCGCTTCTGCTTCCGCCTTGGCCTTGGTCAGTTTCTTGATTAAGGAGGCGGTGTACATGGGCAAGACCAGCAGACCTACCAATAATCCGTAACCCATGGTCATGTTGAGCTGCCAGTAATTATTCAGGTTGATTACCCAGTAGAAACCAATGGCGGCGATAATCACGGATGCGTACAGGTAGGGACGACCAAAACGCAGGCCGTTACCGGTTATAACCCACAGGTACACGATAAAACCAACAGAGGCGACGGGTTCTCCGTAAAAATACATTACGTAGGAAGTGATGTTGAGGTCGCCCGCTATGCCGATGCCCCGGCGTGTTACGGAAATCCCCGGTTGAGCGGCGATCCAGACCAGCAGACCCACGCTGACCAGCAGATATAAAGCGAGCATTTCAATACCGTGGTCCAGGGCGCCGAAGTAGCCATGTTCATAGTAACCATAAAACAACAGGTAGATAACGACAATGCTGGTGATAACCGCACGAATAGCGGCCTGTTCATGTTCGCTGTCAGCGCGATCACGAAAGCGATTCAGAACCCAAAGGAACCCACCTCGAACTGTCTCAATCATTTGGTGCATAGGTCGCGTACCAGACAAGTACAATATTCATTAATTATAGGACTAACGGTGAGACAAAACCCCTTAAATGGCCAAAAAAACACCATCCCCCCCAGATTAAAGCAGATTAAAAGGTCAGAACCACTACTGTCCCACTTACGCGTCATTCCCGCGCAGGCGGGAATCCAGAATGTACCTGATTTTAATACCCTGGATTCCGGGACTTCCCCCGGATCAAGCCCGGGGTCTGCCCGGAATGACCGTGTTTCTGGTTTAAGTAAGTAAGTGCCATTCGGGGCAGAGCCCTTTCTCAAGGGCTTTGTTTGAATTCCCGCACTGAGTTTACCCCGTTTTTCTTTTTCGGATGCCGTCTATTTTTGCAGAAAATGCCGGATACGCTGCACCGCCTCCCTGAGGTGCTCCAGTGTATTGGCATAGGAAAAACGTACATGGGTCTCAGACTGGTAGACACCAAAATCACGGCCCGGCGTAATGGCTACTCCCGTCTGCTCCAGTAATTGTATAACAAAGGCAAAACTGTCTTTGCTGAATGCCTGGCAGTCGGCATACAAATAAAAGGCGCCTTGCGGTTTTATCGGAATTTCAAAGCCCAGCTCGCGCAGTGCCGGTAATAAATAATCGCGTCGCTGCCGGAAGGTATCGCGCCGCTGCTCCAGCTCCTGGATCACCTCGGGCTCAAATACGGTGAGCGCGGCATGCTGGGCAATAGTACTACTGGCAATAAACATGTTCTGCGCCAGTTTCTCTATATCCGGCAAATAGGCCGATGGTGTCACCAACCAGCCCAAACGCCAGCCGGTCATGCCATAATATTTCGAGAAACTGTTTACCACAAAAACATTATTGGAATGTTTGAGAACAGATCCGGCATCACCACCATAGATCAGGCCATGATAAATTTCATCGACAATCAGGACACCGCCAAGCCCGGCAACGGTCTCAACAATCCTTCCAAGTTCGTCATCCGCAATAACCGTGCCGGTCGGGTTCGAGGGCGACGCCAGCAAGACCGCACGGACATCGCTGTCCCAGTGCCGCTTGATACTGTCTGCCGTTAACTGATAGGCCGTATCGGCCTGGACCGGGATCGCCACTGGTGCCCCGCCATACAGAGTGACAAAATTGCGGTTACAAGGGTAACCTGGATCGGTCATTAACACCTTGTCGCCCGCATTCAATAAGGCCGCAAACACCAATTGCAGGGCGCCCGACGCCCCCGGCGTAATCACTATTTGACTGGCCGATGGCCGATACGATTTGGCATATTGCTGCGCAATGCGTTCGCGCAATGCCGCAAGACCCAACGCCGCTGTGTAGTGGGTATGGCCCTGCTCCAGGGCATGGATACCGGCCTGCACCACAACGGCCGGTGTCGGGAAATCAGGTTCTCCGATTTCCAGGTGAATCACCGATTTGCCTTCGGCCTCCATGGCTTTGGCGCGTCCCAGAACGTCCATAACATAAAATGGCTGGATGGTCTTTAATCGATCTGCCCGGTGAGTCATGAGATAGAATGCAGCTCTTGTAGCATTTTGATATCAAGATATTGATGGCCATTGACCGTGTGTGGCGACAGCACGCTAAACGGGCAATCGGGTTCACCCATGTGATCCAGCACAATGGTGCTCCCTTGAAAGTCCTGATCACGGGTATAACCGTTCACAGTAATGACGGTCTTCAAACCTGCAGCCAGCGACGAACGCAGGCCCGGGCCGGAGTCTTCAAAAGCCAAACAATCGCCGGCAGAAATATTCATCCCGGCCAATACATAGTGATAAATATCCGCTGCCGGTTTCTTCTTCGGCACAATATCGCCGGCGGCAATCACTTCAAACCAGCCCATCGCCTCACCCCCCAGGGTATAGGACAACAAAGCCTCGACATTGCCCGGAGTCGTCGTCGTAGCAATAGCCAGACGCAGCCCGTGCTCCCTGGCCTCGCGCAACAGGCGTTCTACCCCGGGGCGTAGTGGTATCGCCCCCGATTCAAGCAAGACAGTGTAATGACGGGTTTTCAGCGCATGCAACCGGGGCACCATTTCCGCAAATGATTTCGAGGCGGCCAAATCCTGGTGATGATTCTGTGCATAATGACGAATACGCTCCTTGCCTCCAGTCACCTGAAGCAACCCGGCATAAAGGTCCTCGTCCCAGACCCAGTCCAGCCCGATTTCAGCAAAGGCCCGGTTGAAGGCAACCCGGTGCCCATCGCGCTCGGTATCCGCCAGGGTACCGTCTACATCGAATATCAGTGCCTGTAAGCTCATAGATTCTCATACCAAAATACAGGGTAAAAACCCATTATAAATCGGTATGCCGGCGGATGGGCTATTCCCTGAAAAATCCGTTGTTTTTCGGCTCTATTGCACTACTCTGGCCTTTCTGGTATAGATTCGCGCCTATTTTTTCGAGATTCGCGGCTCAGCCGCAATATTGCAGGAGCACAAAAGGCATGCCGGCAAAGAAATCCAAGGAAATCACCGAAGAACTCCGTCACGGTGTTAAGCCCTATACGTTAAAAAAGGGCGAAAAATTCATGAACAAAAAACAGCGGACCCACTTTAATCTGATCCTGAGCAACTGGAAAGAAGAGATTGAAGAGGAGCTGGAACGCACAGTACACCATATCCAGGATGAGGTGCTCAACCTGCCTGATCCGACCGATCGCGCCAGCCAGGAGACCGATATGTCCCTGGAATTGCGTAGCCGGGACCGGGAGCGCAAGCTGTTAAAGAAAATCAATGAGGCCGTGGAACGTATTGAATCAGAAGAATACGGATATTGTGAAAAATGCGGCGAGGAAATAGGCGTTAAGCGCCTTGAAGCCCGTCCGACCGCCGAACTCTGTATTGACTGCAAAACCCTGGATGAAATCCGTGAAAAACAGATGGTCTAACCACTGTTATATATCATCGCTATACATGCATCATTGACTACAGTACAGTAAAATATACAAACGAAAGGGGACACTGGTGTCCCCTTTTTTGTGGCGTTACTATTAGCACTGGGATCATCAAAAGGAGCCCGGCTTGACCGACCTTATCATTCGCAATGCACGTATCGCCCTGCCTGATGGTTCACTCCTGGAAGGTGACCTCGCTTGCACCCAAGGGAAGATCAGCAAAATATCCGCGCAACTGGATATGCAAGCCAGGGAATCGATTGATGCCCAGGGCAAAACACTTCTGCCGGGCGCCATTGACCCGCAGGTCCATTTCCGCGAACCCGGCAATGAGCACAAGGAAGACCTGGGCTCCGGTTCCAGGGCCGCGGTGCACGGCGGAGTCACCAGCTTCCTGGAGATGCCAAATACCTCCCCCCCTACTACCACACAGGCTGCCCTGGATGAAAAACTGGTCCGGGCGGCAAAAAAATGTGTCGCCAATTACGGTTTCTTTATTGGCGCCACACCGGATAATCTGGAAGTCCTGAATACCGTATCACCCGTATGCGGGATCAAGATTTTCATGGGCGCCAGTACCGGAAGCCTGTTGGTCAACAAGGAGAAGGATCTTGAAAACATCTTTGCCCATGGCAGCCGTCTGATTGCCGTTCATGCCGAAAATGAACAGCGCATCAATGAAAGACAAGTAGAGTTTAGTGATCGCGATACAGCAGAAACGCATTCACTGATACGGGACAATGAATGTGCGCTTCTGGCATCTGAGCTGGCGCTGAAATTGTCTAATCGATATCAAAGACGTTTACACATCCTGCACCTGTCCACCAAAGAGGAAGTGGCGCTCTTGAGACAGGACAAACCCGAATGGGTCAGTGCCGAGGCCATCCCGAATCACCTGCTGCTCAATGTTGAAGATTATCATACGCAGGGCGCCCTGGTGCAGATGAACCCACCCATACGCACCAGGGAAGACAACGAGGCCCTGTGGCAAGGTTTGCACGATGGCATTATTGATATCATTGCCACTGATCACGCGCCGCACACCCTGGAGGAGAAACAACAGCCATACCCCAAAACACCATCCGGCATGCCCGGCGTCGAAACATCCCTGCCTTTGATGTTAACGCAAATGCAGGCGGGTCGATGTACCCTGAAAGAAGTGCTGCAATGGATGTGCTCCGGGCCTGCGGAACTTTACAACATCAAGAACAAAGGCAGATTAATAGAAGGTTGGGATGCCGACCTCACCCTGGTGGATCTGGGAAACAAAAAACCGGTACGTAATGAAGACATGTTTAGCAAGTGTGGCTGGTCTGCCTATGCCGGCTGGGACTTGACGGGGTGGCCGCAATACACCATTGTTGGCGGGCAGATTGTTTACGATAACGGCACTATACGGGACGGTGTGCTGGGACAGGCATTACAATTTTCTGAATAATCAATAATAGAAATGGAACTGCTCATTATCCTCAAGGCGTTTCTGCTTGGTATCGTCGAAGGCTTGACAGAATTTCTACCGGTGTCATCAACCGGTCATCTCATAATTGTTGGTGATCTTATAAAATTTAATGGCGATCAGGCCAAAACCTTTGAGATCTTTATACAGCTTGGGTCTATATTTGGTGTCATGTGGTTTTACCGCAGCAAATTAGCCACACTGGCTACCAGCATGAAAGAATCCTCATCACAACATTTTGTCATTAATCTCTTTATTGCCTTCCTGCCTGCCGCCATTGTCGGCCTCCTGCTTCATAAATACATCAAGGCCTATTTGTTTAATCCCAAAGTGGTTGCCGGCGCCCTGATTGTTGGCGGAATACTGATCCTGGTTATTGAACGTTTTGTCAATAAGCCAAAAATTAATGATGTCGACAAACTTGGTTATCTGGATGCCCTGAAGGTTGGTATTGCCCAAACCGCGGCACTGTTTCCCGGTGTCTCCCGTTCCGGGGCAACCATCATGGGCGGTCTGCTCGGCGGTCTGTCTCGCAAAACCGCCACTGAATTCTCCTTTTTCCTGGCCATGCCCACGATGTTTGCCGCCACACTTTACGATTTGTACAATAATATTCATTTATTGAATAAAAACGATATCGTAATTTTTGCCACGGGTTTTGTCATGGCGTTCTTTACAGCATTAATTGTGGTCAAGGTGTTTCTGGCCTATGTTGCCAAACATAACTTCACGGTCTTTGCCTACTACCGAATTATTTTTGGCTCCCTGGTATTGATTTATTTCTGGTAAAACAAAAGCCCTGAATACATAGTAAATATCTGCTCTTTGATCATGACAATAGTCTAGACTATGCTTAAAAATAGGTATTTCACAATCAATGTATTAACCGGGTGCGGGTAATTCCAGGATGGCTGAAGAAAGAAAAAAAGTGCTGATCGTTGATGATTCGCGTGTCATGCGCGCCGCACTTAATAGCTACCTCAAAAAAGAATTTGAGGTGACCCAGGGAGAGGACGGCGAGTCCGGCTGGGAAGTGCTGATGGCCGACACAGACATCAATGTTGTTGTGGCCGACGTAGAAATGCCGCTACTGGATGGTTATGCCCTTATTTGCCGCATACGTGCCTCGGAAGACCCACGTATTAAAGATATACCGGTTATCATCATCACCGGCGCCGAAGACGAAGAAACCCGCGAGCGTGCCTATGCCTGTGGCGCATCGGACTTTATCACCAAGCCGATAGACAAAAACCAGTTGTTGGCCCACGTTCATGCCCAGGCCAAGGTCGATGAAACCACCTTGCGTATGGCCGAAGATTCTATCGACATGGCCAAGAAGGCGACGGTCGATGCACTAACGAAACTTAGCAGCCATACCAACCTGCTGCAACGAGGTGAGCAGGACCTGGCCTATGCGATACGGCGCAATGATGATCTTTCTGTGGTTCGCATTGACGTCGACAACTTCAAAAACATACATGACGAATACGGTAATGAGAAGGCGCAGAAGATACTGATATGGATTGCCGAGATCCTGAAGGAATTAACGCGCACAGAAGACACCATCTCACGCGACAAGGGTGCCGAATTCTCCATTATTGCGCCTTCTGCGGGTCGGCTGGAAATCGCGGTACTCTGTGAGCGCTTGCGTTCCGGTGCTGCCAAGGCGCCATTTACCGACGGCGATCATTCCATACCCGTCACTGTCAGTATTGGATTTGCCACATACGGTCGGGATCAGGGCGAAACCATTAATGAGCTGTTAAGTCTGGCCGACAAACGCGCACGCTCCTGCCGTGCCGCCGGAGGGAATCGTTTGGCCGTCGGTGATGAAGACGAGGCGACCGACGAACCGGTCATCCAGCAACCCAACCTGGAGCGTGCCTTGCTAATGATCAGTGAAGATCAGGGAGGTGACCTCATCCCTTATTTACCGGAACTCCTGCTCAAAGTTATGCCACTATTGAATCTGGGTAACGATAAACTGGACCTGGAGATAGATTTGATGCTGTCCGACCTTAATGAAAAACTGAATAAACTAAAATAACCCTGAATTATCCCATCCGGATATTATTATGGATGTTGTCCGCGGTCGCTTCGCACCCTCTCCTACCGGCCCCCTGCATTTTGGTTCACTGCTAACGGCGCTGGGTAGCTATCTGCATTGCAAGCAGCAAGGCGGGCAATGGCTCATTCGCATGGAAGATCTTGATCCCCCGCGAGAAGAAACCGGTGCCGCAAACCGTATACTGGAAACACTCGCTGCCCATGGCATGGAATCCGATGAGGAGGTTTTATACCAAAGCCGGCGCAGCAATCATTATGAACAAGCATTACAACAACTGAGTGATCAGAATTTAATCTATGGTTGTAATTGCTCTCGTAAATTTCTGTCTGATACTTCTCAGGATTATAGCGGTATCTATCCCGGTTTATGCAGAAATAAACAACTAGCAAAAACCAATCGCAATATTCGCCTGCTGACTGACGACAAGGAAATTATATTCACTGATCTGGCCCAGGGACCATACCGACAAAATATCTTCTCGGAGGTTGGCGACTTTATCCTCAAGCGCCGCGATGGCTTTTATGCCTACCAGTTGGCTGTTGTGGTCGACGATTCCGCGCAACATATTACCGAGGTAGTGCGCGGATGTGACTTGCTCGACAACACACCACGGCAAATCTATATACAACAGCTATTAGCTTACCCCAGACCCCGGTATCTGCACTTGCCCATTGCCACCAACAGCAAGCACGAAAAACTGAGCAAACAAACCCGTGCCCGCGCCCTGCAGAGCGGCAAAGCCGGCAAAAACCTCTTTGCCGCTCTACAGTTTCTGAACCAGGGACCGCCTGCCAATCTTATGACAGCGGCCATTGCCGATATTCTTGACTGGGGTATTGAGCATTGGTCAATCCGATCCCTGCCGCAACAACAAAAAAGCATAAAATGGTGAACACTTGTTTATTGGGCTCTTCAGGAAAATATGCGGGGTATTGCGAAACAAAAAAACCATGAACGTCAAGTATTCATTGATTCAAACACTTAGGGTGCAATCGTTGATGTAGGGTGGGCATCGCCCACCAAATATAAGACAGAATAAACAACAGGGAATGTATAGTGATGATGGGCGATGCCCACCCTACCTGGTTTC
This sequence comes from uncultured Gammaproteobacteria bacterium, assembly GCA_913009215.1. Taxonomy (GTDB): domain Bacteria; phylum Pseudomonadota; class Gammaproteobacteria; order Acidiferrobacterales; family CAJVXG01; genus CAJVXG01. The sequence continues at coordinate 8,355 of CAJVXG010000032.1, forward strand.
CGTTAACACAGAGTTCGAGGAGGAATTTATGCTTGATCTATTCGTTGCGGCATTGATGACCGTTGCCGATCCGACCGTGGTAGCCCAGGCGCCCACTACGTCTGTGGTCGCGATGAGCACTCAGTCGAAAAAACCCAGCCCCTCACAAGGCTATGATAGAACCTACACGGGATGTCAGGATGTTCAGAATCTAAAGCCGGATTCCGCGCATAACACCTTTTCTCCATTTTTCCGAGACTTGCTCAAGCGGTTGGGGAAGAAAGCTGGTGCTATCTTCACGCCTGAATGGATGGCAAAAGTCAATCTGAAGGTCACCGAGCTGGAGGCCCCTAAGCATGGGAAAATAAAGGTTTTTGATCCACTACCTCCATCGCCTTTGTATCCTGCTGGTTCACTCTCGTACCACTACATCTTCATGCCGGATCTGGGCTACGTCGGCAAAGACCGCGTGGTCTACGAGATCAAGGCAAAAGGTAAGCGCTACAAGGCCACCATTAATTTCTGGGTCGTGCCGGTGGTCATGGAAGATTACCATGAATGCAAGTACCAAAAATTCGATGGCTCGTCTATTACGCCCGACTCGACGATAGGTGGAGGCGGGCCACCAACGAACGGTACGCCCAATAGTGTCATCGGCTACACGATGGGCGGTATCCCGTTTGGTAAAGACATCATTCGCGTTGACTTCGCCGATCTCCCCGGCGATGGCGTGGGTCAGACCATAGGTAACACCATTACGCTTGACATCAATGCCGCCGGCAACGGTTGGTTTATCGATAAGACGCCCGGGGTCAACGAAGAGTTTGTCGCGACTTCCAACCCCAACGAATGGGTCGCCAGCTCGCGTAGGGCGGATTAGCGTAGCGTAATCCGCCGTATGTGTATGGAATATCGATGTTAGACGTACAGGGAGGACTAATACCGCGGGCGCAGGACGCGCAGGAGCGGTGAAGGATTAAACCACCCATGCCGGATTATCGACGAAACCGCATTGAAGGGGGTTGTTATTTTTTTACGGTCAACCTGCTTGAACGGTATCAGAACCCACTTCTAGTACAGCAGTAAATGTAACTGGATGTCGAACCCAGTTAAAACATCCGGCGGATTACGCTACGCTAATCCGCCCTACGGGCTTAGTGTCTGAAGACTATGGACGACATACAGGAAGTATTAGTGTCGCGAGAACACAAGGACGTGTAGAGCGACCGGTCGGGAACGACCCGCGGAGCGCATGGGCGCGCGGGAGTGGCCCTCTGCGCTGAAAAAAGCGTTTGGTTATCCACGATTTCTGCGGAGGAGCCGTTTATTGCAACTTGTTCTGTGCATGCGCAACAGGTAAGTTATACCCCCAACGGGCACCAGGGAGAAAACCAGGAATGAACCAAAAGACCATTCAATCCATCCTGACGGAAGAGCGGACATTCCCGCCCAGTGACAGTTTTGCCGCCAGGGCGCGCATCAAGAGTCTGGACGAATACCAGAAACTGAGGGCGGCCGCGGAGAAAGATCATACCGGTTTCTGGGCCGATCTCGCCAGAAACGAACTGGACTGGCATACCCCCTTCAACACCATCCTGGACGATAGCAAAGCGCCGCACTTTCAATGGTTCACCGATGGCAAACTGAATGTCTCCTACAATTGTATTGATCGCCACCTGGAAAGCCGTGGTGACAAAACCGCCATTATCTTTGAGGGCGAAAATGGCGATACCCGCCATATCAGCTTTCGTGAACTGCATGGCGAAGTTTGTACCTTCGCCAATGCCCTGAAGGCCAATGGCATTGGCAAGGGTGATCGCGTCGTCTTCTATATGCCCATGGTGCCGGAAGCCGTAGTGGCAATGCAGGCCTGCGCCCGAATCGGGGCCATACACTCCATTGTCTTCGGTGGTTTCTCCGCTGAGTCGCTGAAAGATCGTATTGAAGATGCCAATGCCAAGGCCATTATCACGGCCGATGGCGGTACTCGTGGTGGCAAGGTAATAGAACTGAAAGCGGCCTGCGATGCGGCCCTGGACAAGGGCTGTGCCAGTATTGAAAAGGTGTTTGTCCTCAAACGTGCCGGTAACAATGTGCCCATGAAGCAAGGACGGGATATCTGGTGGTCCGATGCCGTAGACGGCATGAGCCAGGATTGCGAACCCGAGTGGGTCGAAAGCGAACACCCTTTATTCCTGCTTTACACCTCCGGCTCCACGGGCAAACCCAAGGGCATCCAGCACAGCAGCGCCGGTTACCTGTTAGGCGCCACCATGACCATGCAATGGGTCTTTGATATCAACGAAGACGATATCTTCTGGTGTACCGCCGACGTTGGCTGGGTCACCGGCCACAGTTACGTTGCCTATGGCCCGCTGTCCAATGGCGCCACTATCCTGATGTATGAAGGCGCACCAACGGTACCGGACGCCGGTCGCTTCTGGAAAATATGCCAGGATCATAAAGTCACCATTTTTTATACGGCGCCGACGGCCATACGCGCGCTGATGCGGTTTGGTGACGACGTACCCAATCACTACGACCTCTCTTCCCTGCGTTTGCTCGGTACCGTCGGTGAACCCATCAACCCGGAGGCCTGGATGTGGTACCACAAAACCATCGGCAAGGAACAATGCCCGATCGTGGATACCTGGTGGCAAACGGAAACCGGCTCCATCATGATTGCGCCCGTTCCCGGCGCCGTCGACACCAAGCCGGGTTCCTGCACCCTGCCCTTGCCCGGGATCGCGGCCGACATCGTCAATGAAAATGGTGACAGCATCGATGACCCGCAGCAAGGCGGTTACCTGGTGATCAGGAAACCCTGGCCGTTCATGTTGCGCACCATCTGGGGGGATGAGCAACGCTACTACGATACCTACTGGGCGCGATTCAAGGGTAAATATTATCTTGCCGGCGACAGCGCGCGTAAAGACAAGGACGGCTACTTCTGGATCATGGGCCGCATTGATGATGTGCTTAACGTCGCTGGCCATCGTCTGGGCACCATGGAGATCGAGTCTGCCCTCGTGTCCCATGAACGCATCGCCGAAGCTGCCGTGGTCGGTCGACCTGACGACATCAAGGGCGAGGCCATTTGCGCCTATGTCGTTGCCCGCGGCGAACGTCCGCTCGGCGATGATGCCGACGCCCTGGTACAGGAATTGCGCGCCTGGGTAGCTAAGGAAATTGGTCCAATCGCCAAACCCGACAGCATTGTCTTCGCCGAGACCCTGCCCAAGACCCGCTCTGGAAAAATTATGCGTCGGCTACTGCGCGCTATTGCCAAGGGCGAAGAGATCACGCAGGATATCTCCACCCTGGAAAGCACCGATATTGTGAAACAACTACAAGGAAAGGCTTGAATAATAATAAGAACGAAACCATAGAGCCGTTCCATTCTCCCTGGTGGTGTCGCAACCCACATTGTCAGACCATGTGGTCACGATTAATACGTCGTCAAAACCGGCCTGTACTGGAACGCGAATCCCTGGAATTACCCGATAGCGATTTTGCCGAGCTGGACTGGCTGCAGACCAGTCACAACGGTCCTGTTGTTGTTATCCTGCATGGTCTCGAGGGATCGTCGGATTCGCATTACATCAAAGGGCTGCTCAATCTCATTGCGCAGAACACCAACTGGCGCGCCGTGGTCCTGCATTTCCGTGCCTGCGGCGGCAAACCGAACCGCAAACGGCACAGCTACCATGCCGGCCAAACCGAAGACCTTGATTATTTTATCAAGCGTCTGCAATCCGAAATTCCCGAAACCGACATTGCCATCGTCGGTTACTCCCTCGGAGGAAACGTACTGCTGAAGTGGCTCGGCACCCA
>CAJVXG010000033.1 GCA_913009215.1 uncultured Gammaproteobacteria bacterium
ATATCGACGGCCTCTTCAAGAAAGATTTCCAGCAACTCATTATCGATATTGTCATCAACCGCAGACACCGCCGCCGGAATCACAGGAGCTGATGGTTCCGCAATGGGTGCCGACATTGCAGCCGGTGCTGTTATCGGAGGTACAGGTACAAACTCGGGAGTTGCCGGCGTTGCAGCCGCTGACATCATAGGCTCAATACCGGGCTGTTGATGTTGTGCCATTATTAACTGATACAATTCGACAAAACGTAAACTCAGATCATCCGGAGTCTGGTGCAACCCTTTATTGATTACAACAACCAGCTCGGAGATACAGGATTCAAGCTCGGCCAGTATCTTCAGATGCACCTCTGACAGGGGCGTCTCCACCGCCTTCATTTCCTGCAACAGTTTCTCCATCTCGCCGCAGGCCTCGGCCATCTGCTCCAGACCCAGAGAACGTGCGCTACCGCGCAAGGTATGCATGGCCCGCATCAGATCGGCCGAAACGGCGCACTGTGTGGCATTGTCCATGCAGGCGCGCATATCGTTTTTGATAGTCTCAATATGGCCTTCAACTTCAGAGGTAAAAATCTGCAGTAAGGTGTCATCGAGTTGCGGTATATCCCCTACCGGACCCTCGCCTGACTCCAGTGCAGGCATGATGACTTCAGGCTCAGCCAAAGATGTTGGGGTTGCAGATGCGATAATACCCGGTGCTACCACTGGAGCCGGGCTGGATGTTCTTAAGGTATCGGCACGTTGGCTCAGACTTTCGATATCAACCGTACTCTCTTCCTTGCGCTCGAACTGGTCTATCAGACCCGGCAATACGGCACAAACCTCTTGCAGCAGTTCAGTCATCGGATCGGAGTAAGCGATTTTTCCATCACGTACTGAATTCAGCATATTTTCTACGGCCCAGGCCAGTTCGGATATGGTGGAGGCGCCGACCATGCGTCCACTGCCTTTTAAGGTATGATAGCCACGACGCAGTTCCAGCATGGAATCATAATTATTGGGATCCGAAGCCCAAACCCCTGTTTCTTTTTCTATCGTCTTCAATACATCCCGCGCATCCTCAATGAAGATTTCCAGGATTTCCTCATCAATGGCATCATCGGATATATCCACTGGCGCCGCGGCCATGGTGCCAGGAGCAATATCCAGTGTGGTATCGGTCTCATCGAACAGGATCGGTTCATCCACCACCACTGGCCCAACAACGACTGTGGCCTTGAGATACTGTTTCGATAACAGCGCCAGGGTATCGAAAGACTGCTTCAAGGTACCGACGATGTCGTCGGACAATTGGCCCGGGTCATCATGGATAATTTGTAGCAGTTTGTTCATTTCTCCACTGATACGATCAATCTTCTCCTGACCCTGTTGCTGCGCCAGTAATGAGAGTGCATCGAGATGCTGGGACATCGCAGCAATGGCACTGTCATCATCGGTGTTATGCAACCAGTTATCGAGCTGCTTATGAATCTCGTCAACCAGTGCACCAGGATCGGAACCGGCGTGCTGCTTACCGGCGATTGATGCCTCCAGATCACCGATGGCGCGGCTGATCATTTCGTCCAGGTTAGGACGGTTATACTGCAACCCTTCCACATAGGCGCCAATACTACCGATAGCCACCGCCAGGCCATCGAGCACATCGGCATCGGCAGTAATCACCCGATTACTGATATCGTCGATACATTGCAAGGTCACAACAGACAATTGCGCGGCATGGTCCTGCTGCAGGATTTCCAGTGCACCCTGCACCTGATTCAGTTGGGTCGGGACCTGTTCCAGAAACTCGACACGACGGGTATCGGCCGCAAAGGTCTCCAATGCCTCTTCAATCTTGCCCAGATTGATGCGTATTTCATCCCCCACCACGCCCAGCAACTGGTTGTACTCGGTCTCGGACAGTTCGGCCTCACTGACTTCAAGGCCATCAATATCTACTCCTTCTACACCACCCTGCAGGTGTTGCAGGCTTGTCACCACCTCATCGAATTGGCGTTTCCAGGAAGCAGCGGATTTGTGTATTTCACGCGCACTGTTTTCAAACAGCAACAGGCTACGCGCCATGACCATGGCAACCTTCTCATTGGCAGGAATCTGGCCATCAGTAATGCTGGAACACACCCGGGCGATCTCATCAATTAATGATTGCAACATAGGCACGCCAAGCATATCGAGCGTGCTGGACATCCTGTGCAGAATTTCCTGAAGTTCAGCCAAAGAAGAGACGTCTTCCTGGTCGGGATCAAAATAAGCAGACAGTACGTCTTGTGCCGACTCCACTTCCTTGCCCAATGCTACCGATACCGACTGCAAGGCATCCGGGGTTGGTATTGATGCCACATCGTGCAACATGTCATTGACTTCAGCACCGACAATCTGGTCCAGATCAAAGGCGCGTTTCAGTTGCTTGACCTTGGGTCCATTGGACTTGGAGTAGGCGATTTGATACAGGATATTTCTTATCAGGGATTCTGAGCTGTTGCGCAAAGTGGATTTCTCACCACCCTCTATCAGCTTGCGGATTTGCTGATCCACCCTCGAAAACAATCTTTTACGTTCGTTGGTAGTTTCCAGATCACCGGAAAGCAAAGCCTCGACATAACCATCGGCGACCCAAAACAATTGTTCAACAACACCCACGTTCGCTTTTGTTCCAAGCTGACCCAGGATTGAAGCAATTTCGTTCAGAGACTCCTTGTCATCGGTATTGCGTAACCACTTTAGCAAGGCCAGCTGGAATGGATGGCGTAATTTTTTTGCTAATGTTTTAAACTCATTTTCATCAATAGGTGCACGTTCGTCCTTTTCCCTGGCAGGTCGAACCGATAAATCCGGTTCAAAAAGATCCACCTCGGAGATCAACTCCACAGCCCGCACCTTACGCATGGCGTTAATTGACGGGACAAAACGCAGCGGAGCATCGGGTTGACCAAATTGCAGGCGGGACAGGTAATCAGGAATCGTCAGGATAGACTGGGTCAGTACCTCAAGATTTTCAGTATCGGCCTTGATCTTGTCGTCTATGATGTCACGTGCAAAGATTTCGGTTTCCTTGGCCAGCAAGGCAACGCCATCCAGTTCCACCATCTCCAGGGTACCAACGACCTGGTGCAAGTGGGTAATGCAAAAACGCAAACGAGTTTCGTCGGCAGTATTCTCTGCATAGGACTCGAGCGCAAGACGAGCTTGTTTCAAAGTCTCGTCTATTTCAGTCTTGACCCAGCCTAGAGTACTGGGGTCGATTTTACTGGTTGCACTCATAATGTCTGTTGTGTTCTGTAGTCGATCACCCCCGGCCAGAGATAGGTCTATGGCATTACTTAGGGCAACGCTTACGTTACTACACCGGCAACTTGAAGCCTGCCACCGAGGCCTGCAACTCACGCGCAAGATCAGACAGTTTACCAATTGATTCGGCTGTCTCCCGGGTACCATGTGAGGTCATGGTTGTCGCTTCCTGGATTTGCTCCATATTGCCTGATACATTGGTTGCTACCTCGGACTGGCGGTAAGCGTCTCGGGAAATATCGGAAATCAAGTCAGATAATTGCCGCGATACCGATTCAATTTCACCCAGGGATTGTCCTGCGGCATCCGCCAGGCGCGTGGCGCCGACCACACCGTTGGTCGCCTGCTCCATAGAGGCCACCGCTTCGTTGGTATCCGCCTGAATCGTTTTCACCAGATCACCGATTTGCTTGGTGGCCTCACCGGAACGCTCTGCCAGACGTTGCACCTCGTCCGCAACCACCGCAAAACCACGACCGGCTTCACCCGCCATAGCCGCCTGGATTGCAGCATTCAGAGACAGAATGTTGGTTTGCTCGGAAATGTCATTAATCAATTCCACGATTTCACCAATTTGTTGTGAGCTCTCACCCAGACGCTTGATTCGTTTCGCTGTTTCCTGGATTTGCTCACGCATCTCATCCATGCCCTTGATTGTGTCCTGCACTGCGACAGAGCCCTGCTTCGCCGTCTCCACCGAGCCTTTAGCCACGTCAGCAGACCGTTCCGCACTCTGGGACATGTCTTCCATGGACTTCGCCATGGACTGTACCTGATCGGTAGTTTCAGCAATCTGTGCCGCCTGGCGCAAGGTCGCCTCGGTCAGGTCGGTTGCCGTTTGTCGACTTCGTTCAGACGCGTCTGCCACTTGCTGTGCTGCGTTCTTGATTCGCACAACCAGGCTGCGCATTTCTTTCACGGCAAAGTTAATGGAGTCTGCGATAGCACCGGTGATTTGTTCCGTAACCTCCGGCGCAATAGTCAAGTCGCCCTCAGCAAGGTCACCCATTTCCTCCAGTAGCTTCAGAATAGCGTCCTGGGTGGTACGGTTCATTTCACCACTTTCTTTCGCCTGTGCCTGTTGCTCACGCACATAGCGCATCAAACCCAGCAGGATAAAGATTACAGCCACGACACCAAATACGATAGAAAGCGTATTCGTCAGTGCCCGGCCCCTGCTCAAGCCTTTATAGGCATTCACCAGACCTTCGGAACTTCTTAACAGGGGATCGGACTGTTTAAACATGATCTGACTGGCGCGTTGTGCCTCAAACAATTCAGCGGCACTACCCAGTATGCTGTCTACCCTTTTGCGCATTTTACCAAATTCTTTACCTGCCTCAATCAATTTACTGCGTACCGCGGGCGGCGCCACTCTGTTCAAACGAATCTCGGTTTCACGATAAAGCTTGGTGTCTTTACCAAACTGGGCCGCTGCCACCGCCGATTCCCTGCCGCCACGTGAAAAAAGGTTTACGTCTTTCGCAATACGCTGACTCAACATGCCCTGACGACTGGCAATATAAAGCAGATTTGAAGACATACCCGACCTGGTGCCCAATTCGACAATCTCATCCGATAACGCCAGCAACAGCGGGCTAATCTCGTTGATCTTGTCCACGTGCTGGCGCAGGGACAACAGTGATTTCTTTTGTAGCAGAATCTGGTCGACGTTGTTGCGCAAGCCCTGACCTTTGGCCGGTGCCCATAAATCCGTTACGCCCTGCAGCTCTTTTTGTACTGCCGAGGGACTGGCTGGCATACCGCTTGCGGGATGGCCCTGGCGTAACCTCTTCAGAATGGATTCAAACCGGTCACGCGACCCCCTTAGGGACTTAAAGGCAGTCTCCTGACCCAGTACCGCCTCACGGGCATCTTTTGCCAGGCGTTGCGACAACATCAACAGCTGCGAGGCCTGGGTAATAAAACTGGCCTGTTGTGATGTCTGCTGAGCCGTACTCACCAATAACCAGGCGGCGATACCGCCGGCGATCAGTACGCCAAAAACCAAAACCGGCAAACTGGTAAATTTTGCGAATAGTCCGTCTGAGCCACCCAACCGCGGCTTCTTTTCCTGCTCAACCTCGACGAATTGCTCACTAGTCGACATCATGTCACCAGAGGCGATGTCAAACATCTCCTCCGAGACCTGATCAATCGGCGTTGTTTTTTTCTTAAACAGACCCATGACGCGCACCTCGCTTTATTAATCCGGGTTTACCCCGACTGTCCTTAAAAGTTATCAATCTCATTTTGTAACCACTCCAGCCAATTTGCCTATGCCGCAACGCGCCGAAACGCCTGATTTTGCGACAGGACATGCATATCAAACACTCCCCAAAGCACTCCCTCTTGCAAAAAACCACCAATAATCTGTTCGCCTACCGGTTCTTCCAGGCCACTTAATGCCTGGCCCTCCGTTTCTTCATCAAAGTGGCGCAGGCCCAATACTTCATTCACCAGCAGGCCGGCGCTGTACTCCCCTGTATTCATCACCAGAATTCTGGAACGCACCCCTTTGGTCACTGGTGACTTGCCGAAATACTCCGGCAAATCGACAATAGTCAACAGGTTGCCACGAATATTAGCCAGCCCTTTCAACCAGGATTTCGTCCCTGGCAATGGTGTCACCTCCGGATAGGGCAATACCTCCAGCACATGATCCAGTGGTGTCACCAGGTTCAGATCGCCCAACCGAAACGCCACCCCGGACCACAATACGGCCAACTTGGAGTCGTCGAGTAACAGCGGCGCCCCTCGGGTGCCCGACTGTTCCATGGTCTGCAGTACACTAAACGGATCTTGTGACATCTCTTCCTGCTACAGGCCATTTATTTTCTCAGTGACCATTTTCTCACTAACGGGCTTAACAATGTAATCCCTGGCCCCTTGTCGCAAGCCCCAGGCCTTGTCGGTTTCCTGGTCTTTAGTGGTACAAATAATCACCGGAATATGCGCGGTTTCAGGGTCCTTGGTAATGGCCCTGGTCGCCTCAAACCCGCTCATGCCAGGCATGACAATATCCATAATAACCAGGTCCGGCTTTTCGGCCTTGGCCTTGACGATACCATCTTCACCACTGATGGCATGCGACACAGTCATACCCATCTTTTGCAAAATCTGTGACAGCAAATGCGCATCGGTTGGTGAGTCATCAACAACGAGTACGGTTTTTATTTCCATTCAGAGCTCCACTTCAATTATTTATTTCTGGTTTAATGTACATACTTATTAATTACATCTATTAACTCTTCCTGAGTAAACGGCTTGTTGACGTGCTCCTGGGAGCCGGCAATACGACCACGGGCCCGGTCAAACAACCCATCCTTACTGGACAGCATAATGACCGGCGTCTCCTTAAACTTTTTGTTGTTCTTGATGAGCTGGCAGGTCTGATAACCATCCAGTCTTGGCATCATAATGTCGACAAAAATAATATCCGGCTCATTGTCCGTAATCAGCGACATGGCTTCAAAACCATCGGCTGCGGTATAAACATCGTAACCGGCTTTTTTCAGCAGGGCTTCAGCGGTTCGCCGAATCGTATTGCTGTCATCAATGATCATCACTTTTATTCCCATTAGAATACTTATCTTCCATCGCTGGTGTACGGGAAAGTCCAGGCTAATGCGTGTCCCAGACCCCACCCCGGAACCAACCTAGTGAATAATGTAATTTCTTTAAATTATTATCTATGATAATGATTTGTTAGCATATTTTCCTTATAAAATCCACGTTTCCCAGCTTCCGATGTACTACCCTATATAGTAGTCCCTTTCTCCGGGGCTGCCAGAATAGTCCGACGGGCAGCGTCCACAGAGACCTATACTAGCTGATCTGCTGCAGGAGTCGTGCCAGTAAAGCCAAAAGGAATATTTCGTATCTTTGCTTTATTGCGCTAATATAATGAAACACTAATTGAGGGTATATATAGGAAATCCTATGGAAATTAAGCACTTACATGCTGTTCCCCACCTCACCACAGCCTTGTCAGGCCCGCTGCAGGAAATCGAATCTCGCCTGCTGAGCCATCAAATCCACATTGAGCAATGGTTCCGGCAGCAATGGTTGGCCACTCCGGCACCGTTTTATGCCTCCGTAGACCTGCGAAATGCCGGATTTAAACTGGCGCCGGTCGATACCAACCTGTTCCCCGCAGGGTTCAATAACCTCAATCCCGCCTTCCGGTCGCTTTGCATCCAGGCCATCCAGACCGCGGCGGAACGTGTCTGTCCCAAGGCCCGCGGTGCTATTCTGATACCGGAAAACCATACCCGAAACCAGTTTTACCTGGAAAACGTCGCTGCCATTGTTGAGATCATGACCCAGGCCGGGTTCCGGGTACGTATCGGTTCGCTGTTACCGGACCTGCATGAAGCAAAAACTATCGAGCTACCCTCTGGCAGGAACATTACTCTGGAGCCCCTGCAGCGTCATGGCAACAAGGTCGGCATAGACGGCTTTGAGCCCTGCCTGATCCTGCTGAATAATGACCTGTCCTCGGGAAGGCCGGAAATTCTGGAAAATATTGATCAGCCGGTCACCCCGCCATTAAGCATGGGTTGGCGCAACCGTTTGAAATCCGATCATTTTCAACAATATCGCGGCATTACCCGGGAGTTTGCCGAGCTGGTCGACATTGACCCGTGGCTCATAGACCCCCTGTTCCGTAAATGCGGACAAATCGACTTCCAGAAACGGGAGGGTGAAGATTGCCTGGCACGCAATGTCGAGCGTGTCCTCGAGGCAATGCAAAGGAAATATGATGAATATAACATCAGCCAGACACCTTACGTCGTCGTCAAGGCCGATGCCGGCACCTATGGTATGGGCATTATGACAGTACACAGCCCGGATGAAGTCCGTGAACTCAACCGTAAACAACGAAACAAGATGTCGCGCGGCAAAGAGGGACAAAGCGTGACTGATGTTATTGTCCAGGAGGGCGTTTACACCTTTGAAACCTGGGGTCCTGAACAGGCCGTGGCCGAACCCGTAATCTATATGATGGATCACTTCGTCGTCGGTGGCTTCTACCGGGTGCACACGGGCCGTGGCGCCAACGAGAATCTTAATGCGCCCGGTATGCACTTCGAACCCCTGGCCTTTGAGGCACCATGCACCTCACCCGACCCGAACAAGGCGCCCGATGCCAAACCCAACCGTTTCTATGCCTACGGGGTGGTGGCGCGTCTGGCACACCTGGCCGCGGCACGGGAACTGGCCATGCTAAACTGAGTTTTCCGGAATAACCGACAACTCCTGACATGTCTGTGACCCTGAAGCTCGGGGTGGTAATGGACCGCATCGAATCCATTACACCTTATAAAGACAGCACCTTTGCCATGCTGCTGGAGACACAGGCGCGTGGCTGGCCAATTTTCTACATGCAACAAGCGGATCTTTATCTGCGACACAATCAAGCCAGGGCCACCATGAAGTCGCTTGGCGTACAGGATAACAGCGAATCCTGGTCTGAATATGGCGATGACATTGATCAGTCACTCGACGCTCTGGATGTCATTCTCATGCGCAAGGATCCGCCCTTCAATATGGATTACATCTATACCACCTACCTTCTGGAACTTGCGGAAAAAGCCGGCACCCTGATAGTCAACAAACCACAGAGCCTGCGTGATGCCAACGAAAAATTGTTTACCGCCTGGTTTCCACAGTGTACCCCGGAGAGTCTGGTAACCGCCGATGCCGATCGAATACGTGCATTTCTGGCAGAATACAAAGACATCATCCTGAAACCACTGGATGGTATGGGCGGCACCTCGATTTTTCGCCTGCGGCAGGGAGACGAAAACACCAATGTCATTATCGAAGTTATGACCCGGCCTGGGCGTCATCTGATTATGGCGCAGCGTTATATCCCGGAAATCGAGCAGGGTGACAAACGTATCCTGATGATCAATGGCGAGCCTGTGGACTACGCTCTGGCCCGCATCCCGGAAGCCGGGGAGCACCGCGGTAACCTGGCGGCCGGTGGCAGCGGCGTGGGCCAGGCACTTTCAGAACGCGACCGCTGGATTTGCCAACAGGTCGGTCCAGTATTGCGGGAAAAGGGGTTGCTGTTTGTTGGTCTCGATGTGATTGGTGATTATCTAACCGAGATTAACGTCACCAGCCCCACCTGCATACGGGAGCTGGATAAACAATTCGATCTCAATATCAGCGCCCAACTAATGGACGTCATTGCCGAAAAATGCCAAAAATAAACCCACTCATCCTGATTACTGTCATTGTCTTAATAGCAGCTTGCTGCTCCGCAAAATTTAACAACGAAGAGAGGCGTTGAGTCGACTGGACAAGTCGGCGCTCATCATTGACCCTCGCAATGGACGGCCGGCACAAAAAACCGCCGAGGTGGTCGTTGTCGCCGCCAATGCCATGGATGCCAGCCTGGCCTGCCACACCCTGTATATCGCCGGAACCGGACAATGGCCAAAATTCGTCGCCCGCCTGTCAATCCATGGCGCCCTTGTGGTGGGCAATGACGGCAAGACCAAGACTTCGATCCATTCTCGTCTACAATTAGCCCCATAGAGTCACGACTAACCCCGACTCCGGTTGTGGCCGTTGGTAACCGGAGGGGATTTAGTATTGTTAAATACCTCTATTCCGGCGACAATGTTGATTGACTATTATGGCGAGCGAGCGACAATTTGCCAGTTTTGACGAGAATGACCGTATAGGGGTCAGTGCCTTCAGTTCCTTTCTGATTCACCTCGTCGTTATTCTTGGTATCGGTTTTACGGTCCCCAAGCTACTGCCCAGCGACCGTCTACAGGCCCTGGAAATCACCCTGGTCCATACCAAGAGCAAAGACGCCCCGGAAAAAGCGGATTTTCTGGCGCAACACAACCAGGACGGCGGCGGTCAGGACAAGCGTAGCGGCATTATCAGCTCACCGATCCCGGTCACCGAGATCAGTGACAAGGACTACCGCACCATTAATATGCCGCCACCACAAAAGGCGACAAGCCGCAAAGATGAAAAAACCGATCTGATAACGCAGAAAAAGGCCAGCAACAAGGTTTACATCCCTGCTATTACCCCGGAGAAAAAAAGCGAGCAGACCACACCGGCCAGCGCCAGCATGATGACCGACAACACCACGCAACTGGAGCGCAAACGTCTAAACTCGGAAATCGACCGTTTCTGGAAAAACTACCAGAAGAAACCGCGCATCAAGTACTTGACGGCACGCACCAGGGAATACCGGTACGCCATGTACGAGAGCGCCTGGGCCGCCAAGGTGGAACGCATTGGCAATATTAACTACCCGGAAGGCGCCCGCAGACGTAAACTCTCCGGCTACCTCAGGCTTGGCATTGCCATTAACGCGGACGGAACTATCCACTCAAGGAAAATCCTCAAGTCTTCCGGCAATAAGCTGCTTGATGATGCCGCCTTACGCATTGTACAAATTGCCGCACCCTATGCACCATTCCCGGCAAACATCCGCACCAACTACGACATACTCTATATTGTCCGTACCTGGCGCTTTAACGAAGGGGTGGTTCGCGAAATCAAATGATATCAAACCAGCCAAAACGGCATGGCCGACGGGGCTTATGGATACCAGGCCCATGAATGAATTCCAGTCATTGAGTAATCATTTTCTGATTGCCATGCCAACGCTGGCGGACCCCAACTTTCACAAGACGGTCACCCTGGTCTGTGAACACACCGCCGAAGGCGCCATGGGCCTGACCATCAACCGACCGCTCGATCTGGGTTTGCATGAGTTGCTGGAACAAACCGATATTGCGGTCCGTGATTTGCCGGACCTGCCGGTATTTCTTGGTGGACCGGTACAAAACAATCGTGGCTTCGTACTACACGCACCGTTGGGCCAATGGGAAACCACCCTGACCATTACTGATAAAGTCGGTGTCTCCAGCTCACGCGACATCCTGGAGGCCATTGCCGGCAAACAGGGGCCGGAACAGTATCTGGTAGCGCTGGGTTATGCCGGTTGGGGCGCCGGTCAGCTGGAGCATGAGATGGCAGAAAACTCCTGGCTCAGTACACCGGCCGAATCCAGCATTTATTTTGACACCCCGATCAAGGAACGCTGGCAGGCCGCCGCCCAATCGGCCGGCGTCGACCTCAATACACTGTCCTCAGAGGCCGGGCACGCTTGAGCACTGAAGTCTTCCTCGCCTTCGATTTCGGGGAAAAATATATCGGCATCGCCGTCGGCAATACCCTGACCCAACAGGCGCGCCCGCTGGGCGCCATCAAAAATCGTAATCGGAATTCCGGCTGGGATGATATCACCAGACTTGTCAATGAATGGCAACCACAGGCCCTGGTGGTCGGCCTGCCATTGAATATGGACGATAGTGAGAATTTACTGACAAAACGGGCAAATAAGTTTGGTAAACAGCTACAAGGTCGTTACAATCTGGCCGTGCATATGGTGGATGAAAGATTGACAACCAGGCAGGCCCTGGCACAGCACAGCGAATCCGGTAACAGCAAGGCATTAGCAAAACAGGACCTGGACGGAATATCCGCCGCATTAATTTTACAAACCTTTCTTAACGATGTACGAGCACCACGTTGACCGATACCGTCGACATTGAACAAACACTGGAGCTGATGGCCAGCGAGCTCCGGCCCCTGCGTAAGGACGCAGTGATGGTTGGTATTCATACCGGTGGTGTCTGGATTGCCAATCGGCTGCACGATTTACTGTCCGTGGATACCCCCTTGAGCACGCTCGATATCTCATTCTATCGCGATGATTTTACCCGTGTCGGCCTGCATCCCGAGGTCAAGGCATC
>CAJVXG010000034.1 GCA_913009215.1 uncultured Gammaproteobacteria bacterium
ATACCAAGCCGGTCAAAGGCATGACCCTGGGAGATGCCGTCAAGATCATGCGTGGCAAGCCTGGCTCCAAGATCATATTAATCGTGGTGCGCGAGGGAGAAGGCAGGCCCCTGGAATTCACATTAACTCGCGCGATCATCAAGATTGTTAGCGTCAAGTCCCGCCTGCTGGAACCCGGTTATGGCTATGTACGTATCTCTGCCTTTCAAATCAGTACCGGCAAGAGCCTGGCCAACGCCATCCTCAAGCTGCACGCAAAAAACAAGGGTCCGTTAAAGGGTCTGGTACTGGATTTACGCAACAACCCCGGTGGCGTACTGGATGCGGCAGTGCAGGTCAGTGACACTTTCCTGACCAAGGGTTTGATCGTTTATACCGAAGGCCGCACCAGCAATTCAAAACACAAATTCCGCGCTACTCCCAACGATCTGATACAGGGTGCACCTATCGTCGTTTTGGTTAATGAGGGTTCTGCCTCGGCTTCCGAGATTGTTGCCGGCGCCCTGCAAGACCACAAGCGCGCCGTCATCATGGGCACCAAGACCTTCGGCAAGGGTTCGGTGCAAACCATCGTACCGATGAGTAATGGCACCAAGCTGAAACTGACTACGGCCCGTTACTTCACACCAAAAGGCCGATCCATCCAGGCCAAGGGCGTGATCCCGGATATTATTACTGAACAGGTGGAGATCAAAAAGAAGAAACAACGCCGCCGTCTCAAAGAGGCTGACCTGTCCAGACACCTGAAGAACACCGGGGCAGGCAAGGAAAAGTTGAAAAAATCAAAGGCGGCATCGAAGGCCAAGAGGGACTTCCAGTTAAATGAGGCCCTGAACCTGTTGAAAGGGGTAAACCTATTTCAAAAAAGAGCCGGATAACAGGTTTCTGTCTACTAACGTTCTTCAGTTTATCCTTCACCGTACAGGATGCTGATGCCGCCCGTCCGGTCAAACCGGCAGCACACACACCGGCCTACATTGCCATTATCATTGACGATCTTGGTAATCACCTGAAGCATGGCCAACGAGCCGTAGCATTGCCCGGCCCGGTGGCCTGTGCCATCCTGCCGCATACCCGTCACAGCCGGGCATTGGCAAAACAGGCACACAAATCCGGTAAGGAAATATTACTGCATTTGCCCATGCAGTCATCCAAAGGGCGAGAACCCGGTCCCGGCAAGCTGGTATCGGGGATGCCCTCCCTGGAACTGGCATTGACTGTCCGATACAACCTTGAGAACGTACCCTATGCTGTTGGCATCAATAACCATATGGGCAGCAAGCTGACACAAGACAAACAAGCCATGCGGCAATTGATGCTGGCCATGAAGCCGTATCCTAAATTGTTCTTTGTGGACTCGGTCACCAGCCGCCACAGCGTGGCGTCAAAAATAGCCCGGCAATATCATATCCCGAATCTGTCCAGGGATATCTTTCTGGATAATGAGCGCAGTACGGCGGCAATAGATGCGCAAATCCATAAGCTGGTTCGGCTGGCGAAAAAACGCGGTTATGCACTGGCCATCGGCCATCCCTACCCGGTAACCCTATCGGCACTGGAAAAATGGCTGCCGATTCTGGATACTTACCAGGTGAAACTGGTTCCATTATCAACGCTAATATCGCTACGACAACGGGAGCAAACGCCATGAGCTTAGTCCTGGTTCCATTGGCACAGGGTACCGAAGAACTGGAGGCCGTAACCATTATTGACCTGTTGCGGCGTGCCGATATCGAAGTGATAACGGCGGGACTGGAGGCCGGTCCGGTCACCGCCAGTCGCGATACGGTCCTCATACCGGATACCACACTGGATCAGGTACTGGACCAGGACTTTGACATGATTGTATTACCTGGCGGTCTGCCAGGGGCAACCAATCTGCAACAGGACTCACGCGTCCTGAAATTGGTCAAAAACATGGCGGCTCGGGGGAAATATATTGCCGCTATTTGTGCCGCGCCGAAGGTCTTGTCTACGGCGGGTTTATTACAGGGCAAACGAGCCACCTGCTTCCCCGGCAGCCTGAACCAGCAGGAAGCCACCGGTATCGAGTTCCGGGACGAAGCTGTCATTGTCGATGGCGCCATCATTACCTCCAGGGGTCCCGGTACGGCAATGGATTTCTCCCTGCAACTGATACAGCTGTTGCAGGGAGAAGAGACACGCAATAAAGTGGAGCAATCATTACAGCGTCCCAAGGGACATACAACAAAACCCATAAAGGCATCGGCCTGAGTATTGCTATGACTGATTCTGATATAAAAATTCGACCATTAAGAAACAGCGACATTGAAGCAGTCATGCGACTGCATCGGGAGCTTGGCTGGAACCCGGCCTTCATGGCCGATGGCAGTACACTGCGACAACGCCTGCAATCGCTGATCATAGAGGAAAGTGCGCTGCTCCTGGTCGCCGAAATCGACGACCATGTGATCGGTTACGTGCACGGCGAAATTATTATCTACCTGCTGTTCGCAGGCAGAGAAATGATGATCACTGAGGTTTTTGTACGGGAAAAGGCGCGCGGTAAGGGGGTAGGCAAGGCCCTGGTCACCGCTATTGAGAATGAGGCCGTAAAAGAAAAATGTTTTCGCATCAGTGTACTCAACAGCCGTGAGCGTGAATCCTATAAACGCGGTTTCTATCCAAACATGGGGTATAGCGAGCGCGAACAGACCGCCACTTTTGTTAAACGTCTGGATTGGGGCTAGGTACTACTACCTGAGGCGGTATTCGGTACTGAACATGATACGACTGCGCTCACCATTATAAAACCCGGAATCATTATTGCCCAGCACATAATGAGTATCGGCACGCAACTTCCAGTTCGATGATACCTGCCAATTCCATCCAGCTGAGAAACGCGTGTAGTCCTGTGCCCGACCAAGATAAAGACCGGCATTACCATTGCGGTAATCATTGCGTAAAACACTGACCGATACATAAGGTGTATGCTTATCAAACAGGGTCAGTTCACCGCCCACGACCACACCATAATAACGTCGCGCCAGGTAGTTGCTCTGCTCAAAACGAGCGCGGTCATCACCGATCACAAAACCACCCGTGAGCCTTGGTTTATAGCTACCCAGCCATCGCCCGGACCAGACAATGGAAGCCTGGGTATTATCCGTTGCTAATGATGATTGCTGCAGATATTCATTGCCGCCAAAACGGGCAGCCACGGTCAGGGAATTGGATCGGTTAATCCGGTTTTTCCACTGCACACCAAAACCACTATAACGTGTGGCGCCCAGGGCAAGATCCCGGGATTCCTGATAATAAATGGGTACCGAAATAGACGACCCGGGCTTGTTGTAGCCCACCTCGCCCTTGAAACTGAATTGATCGGCAGACGACCACACCGGCATGGGGCGCTTAAGACCCTGGACATCGATATCGAGGACTCCACCCCGATAGATTCGCGGCTTGTTGCGGTTGTGTTCGAAACGAATGTGTGCAAATCCCTGCTGGCCCATGGCGGCATTGCTGTGAACAAGGTCTGCTTTTGAAAAACCAGGAAAATCCGCAGCATAGAGGGGTAATGCTACGCACGCCAATGTCCCTAATAGCCACTTTTGCTGTTTTATCGACATAACCACACTCGAAAAAATCCTTTGTTAAAGCATAGCACAGGAACAGTGCCCCTGACCTTATGCAAACAGCACCGCTTATCCGTAATCCTTGCGCGGCCACCCCATTAGCAGGCTAAGAAGGCCTGAAACGGCAAGGCCCAGGGCCAGCAACAGCTTGGGCTGAGTCAGGGAAACAGGCCAGGGCAGGGACGCAAACAGCATTGCGCCGGAGACAATAAAAATAGCGGCCAAAAATACAAAAAAGAGCTTACGAAAATTACGTTCATTCTGCTTTTGTAGCATCTGCAAGTCCTCAGAACGCCACTGCATTTGCCGCTCACCGGCCAGATCACGCCTTAGCCACTGGTGCATCATGGACGGGAACTCAGGCGCCATTTGCCACCACTTCGGGAGCTCTTGCTTCAAGGTATCAAACAGCGCCTTTGGTCCCATGCGCTGACGCATCCACTGCTCAAGGTAGGGCTTGGCGGTCTCCCATAAATCCAGCTCGGGATAGAGCTGGCGACCCAGACCCTCTATATTAAACAAGGTCTTCTGCAACAGCACCAGTTGCGGCTGGATTTCCATGTCAAACTTGCGCGCAGTCTGAAACAGGTGCAGCAATAAACGGCCAAAGGAAATATCCTTGATCGGCTTGGCAAAAATTGGTTCGCAAACACTGCGAATAGCAGTTTCAAAATCCTCCACACGGGTCCCGGCCGGGACCCAGCCAGCCCGCAGGTGGGCCTCAGCCACAGCATGATAGTCACGGTTAAAAAAGGCCAGAAAATTTTCGGCCAAATAACGTTTATCCCGCTCTCCCAGGGTACCCATAATACCGAAATCCACCGCCCGATATTGGCCATCCTCGGCTACAAAAATATTACCCGGGTGCATATCGGCATGGAAGAAACCATCACGAAATGCCTGGGTGAAAAATATCTCTACACCATTATGGGCCAATTGACGTAAATCAATGCCATGGGATTTCAGGGCATCGATATCACTAATAGGTATACCATGGATACGCTCCATCACCATGACCTTGCGGCGACAATGGTCCCAATACACCTTGGGCACATACATAATGTCAGAGTCCACAAAATTGGATCGCAGTTGGCTTGCGTTGGCCGCCTCTACACGTAAGTCCAGTTCATCATGAATGGTTTTATTAAACTCATCGATAACTTCCACCGGGCGCAAACGTCGACCACCTTCCCAGAAACGCATGGCCAGTCGTGCCAGGGTATAAAGCAGCTGGATGTCGCGCTCGATGATGTCCTCAATACCGGGTCGTAATACCTTTACCGCCACCTCGGTGCCATCGCCAAGTTGGGCAAAATGCACCTGGGCCACCGAAGCAGAAGCAATCGGGTCACGATTAAAATTTACCAGATGCTTATCCATCGGCGCATCGTAGGCCTCTTCAATAATAGCAACGGCCTCGTCACCTGAAAATGCCGGGACCTTATCCTGCAATTTACTGAGCTCAGAGGCAATATCCTCTGGCAACAGGTCGGGATGGGTCGACAACACCTGACCAAACTTGACAAACACCGGCCCCAATTCCTCCAGGGCGCAACGCAGACGTTCGCCCCTGGTGCGCTTTTGCTTGCGGAACCAACGCCATGGCAGCAATCGTAATAACAGGCGATACAGACGAAATAAATGGATGGCATCAACGAATTCGTCCAGATCGTGTTTGACAAAAATCTGGGTAATGCGCAACAAGCGTGCAGCCTGGGGAAAATACGACAACACTACAACTCCTTTAACCGCTGTATGCGCTGTTGCATTCTTTCGGTATCAGAACGTATCTCATCGACGCCTCGTATAAACGCATCGACTTCTCTTTGCTTCGGCAGGTCACGGGTTTCTTCCTGCAGGTACTCGGCCACATCCTGCATCAAGGTCTGTCGGGCATGCCGTACCCAGGAGCGGGTATCACGAAGCATCAAGGACAATTTGTGCGCCATCACATCACCAACGTAGTGCGACAGCTCCTCTTCCCAATCGATCTCGACCTGGTCGAGGATTTTTTTAAACCGATGCCCCAGATCAAAATCTCCGGCTATTTGCAACTCACCGGCACCAAATCCGGATGGCAGACTCTCTCCAAACACCAGCTTTGTAAAAACCGGGATATCGCCACCGATGGTGACGTCTGCTGCTGCGTCTGTCTGTAAACGGATACGTAGACCGGCCTCGGAAGGAAAACAATAAAAAAGAAGCGGTTCATCCTGATCGGAATGGTATTTAGTCTGCAGACGCACCGCAATCACCTTGTCGCCGATGTCGCCCAATCGACGCAATGTTTCAGTATCGAGCCGTAATAATCGATTAACCAGCTCTTCGGCAACCGCGGCAATCAGGGCCATGCCTTCAGAATCGCCCATCAGTATTTCCTAGATATTGTAAGCTTTATGCAAGGCGACGATGCCGCCGGCAAGATTGAAATAATGGCACCGTGCAAAACCAGCCTTATCCATCATGGTCTTAAGAGTTTCCTGATCCGGGTGCTTGCGAATGGACTCCACCAGGTACTGGTAACTAGCCTCATCATTAGCCACCAGTTTGCCCAACTTTGGCAATATATTAAAAGAATAGGCATCGTAGAGTTTGTCCAGACCCGGGACAGCAGGGTGAGAGAATTCCAGGATAATTATTCGGCCACCGGGTTTTAACACCTTCTGCATCGATGCCAGCGCCCGATCTACATGAGTAACATTACGCAAACCAAAGGCAATGCAAACACAATCAAAGCTGTCCTCCGGAAAGGGCAAATTCTCGGCATCGGCCAGGACAAAATCAATATTGCTGACCAGCCCCTGATCAAGCAAACGATTGCGGCCTTGCTGCAGCATCGCCGGATTGATGTCCGACAGGGTGACCCGGCCATGACTACCCACCTCTTTGGCAAACAGTGCCGTCATGTCACCGGTACCGCCGGCCACATCAAGAACCTGTTGGCCCTTGCGCACCCTTGCTTGCTGAATGGCAAATCGTTTCCATAAACGATGAGCGCCAAATGACATAAGATCGTTCATCAGGTCATACTTGTTGGCGACCGAATGAAATACATCAGACACCAGACCGGATTTCTCCGTTTCCGGTACATCTCTATAACCAAAGTGAGTGGTCTTATCTGATTGCATAAACGATTCCCGGCCCTATGCCTTTCTTTCTATACCGGCTTTCTTTAATTGATCCAGATAGGCTTGCCAGTTCTTTTCCCGATTCACTCCAAGCTCATAAAGATACGGCCAGGTATAAATACCGGTATTGTGTTCATCATCAAAATGCAACACCACAGCGTAGGAACCAACCGGTTCGATTTGTGTAATATTGACGTTCTCTTTCCCAACCTGTAGTACTTCCTGACCGGAAACGTGACCGCGCACCTCGGCGGAAGGGGAAAAACAACGCAGGTATTCGCAAGACAATTTAAAAGTCTTGCCGTCATTAAAGCTTACTTCCAGTACACGACTTTTCTGGTGCAGCTTGATGTCCGTCGGTGCGAGCTTTTGCTCTGCCATAATCACCTCGAATAAATCTTCAAGACCCGCGATTATACCGACTTTCGGCGCTACTGGGGTGGGTATTTAATAGCGTAAATGACCGACACTATCAGGAAAATATACCTTTAAACATGTAGAAGAAAATGATCGCCAACAAGGCCCCGGCAGGCAGGGTCACGACCCAGGACATGAAAATATTGCCTACTACCCGCAAATTGAGTGCGGCTATACCACGGGCAAAACCCACACCCAGTACGGCACCCACCAGGGTATGGGTCGTCGATACCGGCAAGCCTGTAAACGTAGCCAGCACCACCGTACTGGCCGCGGCCAGCTCAGCGGAAAAACCACGGCTGGGCGTCAGCTCGGTAATTTTCCTGCCAATGGTGCGCATGACACGAAAGCCGTAAGTCGACAGACCAACAACAATACCGACACCACCCAGCAGCAACACCCAAACAGGCAACGGTGATTCTTGCATGACATCGGCACCATTGGCCTGCACAGTACTGATGACGGCCGCCACTGGGCCGACGGCATTGGCGACATCATTGGAACCATGGGCAAAGGCCATGGCCGAGGCAGTGAAGATCATTAACACGGCAAAGACCCGTTCGACGTTGGCGTAGTGGAAGTCGACGTCGGCTTCCGGGTCAATACGGATGCGTCGCACCAGTACGGCGCCAACAGCGGCTACCACCACAGAAAAAGCAGCGGCGATAAGAAGACCCTCCCCGGTCGATAGTTCCAGATTGGTGTGCTTCAGACCCTTCTTGATGGTCAACATGGCGATAATAAAGCTCACCAGGGCGATATAGAATGGACCGTACTTGATGGCGTTCGCCAATGGTTTCTTTTTATCCAGGATCAGCACCTGGATACTACGAAATATAAAGAAGGCCATCGTGCCCGCCAATATTGGAGACACTACCCAGCTCATAACCACCTTGCCAACCTTGGCCCATTGCACCGCTTCGATACCAACACCAACAATAGCAAAACCAACCACGGCGCCGACGATGGTATGCGTGGTCGATACCGGCCAACCCTTGGACGAGGCAATCATCAACCAGACCCCGGAAGCCAGCAGCGCGGCCAACATGCCATAGACCAACAACATGGGTTTATCGGCAAAAACAGCGGTATCGACGATACCTTTACGGATGGTCGATGTGACTTCACCACCGGCAAGCCAAGCGCCAAGAAATTCAAATATAGCGGCGATGATAATCGCCTGGAAGGGGGTGATGGCCTTGGAACCGACCGAGGTTGCCATGGCATTGGCTACGTCGTTGGCGCCAATGCCCCAGGCCATAAACAAACCAAAGGCTGCCGCCAGCACAAGGTAAATCGTCATTTGATCCATAACGCCCTACCTTGCTAATAGTAACTGCAATCGACTACCGACACGCTGGGCGAGATCAGCTACTTTACCTACGCCTTCAATCAGCTGGTAGGTAAATATCACGTCGGTAGGTCGTAAATCGTCCTCCAGACCAAACAATATATCCCTGAGTTGTACCTGTAACTTGTCGGTCTCGCTCTCGATAGCGTTGAGATCCCCGATCATGTCCTCCACCCGGTCGACCTCAATGCCGCGAAAACCGGTCTCCACCAGTTCGTCCAGTTCGTTAATGATTTTCAGTGCCTGTGCCGTTGCCACAATAGAGCGATCACCGAACTCGATAAAAAGTGTATGCATCGGCTCCGGTAAGGTCATATGTCTTCCCAGCACCAGTCCGGCAACGTCTTTGGCCTGGTTGGCGATTTTGTCCTGCATCATCAATACTTCCAGCAGGTCGCGCCGATCCACCGGCATAAACAATCCGGTCGGCAAATGATGCCGTAACTCCCACTTTAATTCGTCGGCCTCATTTTCCAACGCAGCAATCTCGCCACGTACCTTGGCGATGGTATCCTGATCGTTAGTTACCAGTGCCTGGAAAAGGGGTTGGAGTTTGGAAACACAGGCATGGACCTTGTCCATGTGTTCTTGCAAAGGGCGAATTGGAGAACGCCCGAAAAGATTCGTTAAATACGATGTCATTCTTTACATCCTTGACGTTGCCTATCAACGCCTCTCTTAATTATTGACTCTCTATTGGCGCGGAGTATACGTATCCATTGATCCGATGCAAGTAATATTTCACAAAATATTTATACGAAGTTTTAGGTGTATTTTTACCTGACTTTACAGATAAAAAAGGAGGGAGAAAGGGATATTACCGAACGGCACTCATCTTTAAGGAGACTATAGATTCAGACTGCTGTCATTCCCGCATGTCGTTAGCGGGAATCCAGGGGTTTAAACGGCTGGATCCCGGCTAAAACCATGCCGGGATGACGGGTCGATTCCTGAATTTTCTTAAGTAAGTACCATCCAGGTATTACCTTGATTCTTGCAACCATTGCGCAACCGTGTGCGCAAAATAGGTTACGATGGCATCGGCACCGGCTCGCTTGAACGACACCATGGCCTCCAGTACGACTTCGCGCTCACTCAACCAGCCGTTTTGTGCCGCCGCCTTTAACATAGCGTACTCACCGCTGACCTGGTACACAAAAGTCGGAACACCAAATTCCTGTTTGACACGATGTACAATATCCAGATAGGGCATCCCCGGTTTGACCATAACCATATCGGCGCCTTCTTCCAGGTCGAGCGCCACTTCCCGCAGGGCCTCATCACTGTTGGCCGGGTCCATCTGATAAGTATATTTATTTCCAGCACCAAGATTGGCCGCCGAACCAATGGCCTCGCGGAACGGGCCATAATAACCGGAGGCATATTTGGCCGAATAGGCCAGAATACGCGTCAGGGTAAAATCGTTTTCTTCCAGTGACGTGCGAATGGCGCCAATCCGACCGTCCATCATATCGGACGGGGCCACAATATCGGCACCGGCCTCGGCATGACTCAGCGCCTGTCGCACCAACACCGCCACGGTTTCATCGTTCAGGACATAACCACTGGTGTCAATCAAACCATCCTGACCATGTGAGGTATAGGGATCCAGTGCCACATCGGTAATGACACCGAGCTCAGGAATGGCTTTCTTGAGTTCTCGTACGGCAACGGGAATCAGGCCATCCGGATTATAGGCCTCTTCGGCCTGCTCGGATTTTCGTGACGGGTCAATCACCGGAAACAGAGCGATAGCCGGCACTCCCAACCGATGCAGTTCCTCGGCATGCTTTAACAATAAATCAATACTAAGTCGCTCGATCCCCGGCATTGATGCTACGGCTTCGCTTTGTCCACTACCCTCCATGACAAACACCGGCTGAATCAAGTCATCCGTAGTGACACGATGTTCCCGCATCAGGCGACGGCTGAACTTATCCCGGCGCATCCGGCGCATCCGGGTTCCTGGGTAATTTCCACGCTTCATTTTATATAGAATAGCCCTGTTTGGTATTTATAAGCCAGTGTAGCAGTTAAATCTGTTACGCAAACAGAAAACCCGGCCGGGCCGGGTGTTCTGGGGTAATACTTTAGCGGCTCTAGCGCCTTCTGGCCTTTTACTTTTTCACCGCTTTCTTTTTGGTTTTCTTGGCCTTCTTTTTCTTCACGGCCTTTTTCTTGGTCGCTTTTTTCTTTTTTACTGCCTTCTTCTTCACTGCTTTCTTCTTCTTGGTGGCCTTTTTCTTTACCGCCTTCTTTTTCTTGGCAGCTTTCTTGGCAGCTTTCTTCTTGGCTGGTTTTTTTGCAGCCGTCTTCTTTCCCGGTTCGGCCTTCTTCGCTGATGCCGGCTTGGCCTCGGCCTTCTTCGCCGCTGCCGCCTCTTCAATCTTGCTCATGGTTGCCGCCAGAGGTCGAATCTGGGCCTCTATAATATTGCTGACGTTCCTGAAGATCTCATCGACACCGCCAATACCACGTACGGTGCGCAATTTACCTTGCGCTTTATAATAGGAAGTCAGTGGTGCAGTTTGCTCCTCATAGACCTTGAGGCGACTACCCACGGTATTTTCATTATCGTCAGAACGGTGTTGCAGTACACCGCCACACTCATCGCATTTGCCCGGATTCTTCGGCGCCGTGAAATAAATATTATAGATAGCACCACAGGAACCACAGGTACGGCGACCGGTAAGGCGCTTCATTAACACCCCGGTATCCACATCCACCAACATGGCCAACTGCAAAGCCTGCCCCATACGGGCCAGCATGGCATCCAGGGCCTGGGCCTGCGGTATATTTCGCGGAAAGCCGTCAAGGATAAAGCCTGACTTGGCATCAGGTTTCGCCAGACGCTCTTGAATAATACCGAGTACGATGTCGTCGGTCACCAACTCACCGGCATCCATAATAGCCTTGGCCTTCTTGCCGATCTCGGACCCGGACTGCACGGCGGCACGTAACAGGTCGCCGGTGGAAACCTGAGGGATATTGTATTTTTCAACCAGTAACTTGGCCTGGGTCCCCTTACCGGAACCCGGTGCTCCTAGTAGTACGATTCGCATGGTTTTCTCGTCCCATTTTGTTGTTGTTACCCACAATGCAGGGGTTTTGTAGAGCGGGGTAAACTACCTGTTTGCAGGCCCGGT
>CAJVXG010000035.1 GCA_913009215.1 uncultured Gammaproteobacteria bacterium
TTGAATGGGCCGAAGATATTGAGCGCCAACGGCCCGCCCCATTTACGCAGAAATTTTCCATCCGGGCCGAAGACCTGGATGCGGTCGTTGTAGCCATCGGCCACGTACAGTTTGCCGTCGGCTGCCAGGGTCACATCGGTGGGATAATTAAACTCACCGGCCCAGATGCCGATTTTGCCGGTGTTACCCCATTGCTTGACGAAATTGCCGTTGGCACGCAGTTGCTGAATACGTTGACCATAGAAATCGGCCACAAACAGGTCGCCGTTGGGCGCCACCGCTACGCCACCCGGTGAACCGAATTCACCGGGGTCCTTGCCGGCCTTGCCGATAGCGCGGTGTGGGGTGCCGTCCAGCGCAAAAATTTGAATATGATCGTTCCAGTAGTCGGCAACGTACAGTTCATTACCGGCGATGGTCAGGTTCATTGGCCGGCCGAGCTGGCCGGGGCCATCGCCCTTGTGGCCAATCCGACGCTTAAACTTGCCATCAAAATTGAATACCTGGATACGGCCGTTGCGCGCGTCGCTGACAAACACCTCACCGCCGTATACGGCAATACCCGTGGGGTCGTTAAACTGGCCCGGGGCCGTGCCGCGTTCGCCCCACGCCATCACAAAAAGGTATCCGGGCTCTTTGGCCGACGGCACCCAGACCAACCAGACGATAAGCACGAGACCCAGTAGCAAAGCTATGGTACCGCCCAGGATTTTCAGAATTTTTTTGCGCATGATGCCAGCCTTTATTAGTAAGCGTTAGAAATTAAACCGGACACTGACGCGGGCGATATAGTCGTTCTCCAACGCCGTACCATTGAGATCCTGGGACAGCGGTATCTGCACTGCGCCTTCCGCGATCCAGCGTTTGCTTACGTACTGGATGCCCGGGGTCAGAAACAGCCGGGTGCCACCGGAGTTGGGGTCGGCGTTGCCGTTGATGCGGTTTTTGTCCTGGTGAATCCAGTTGAGCTCGATCACGCCGTAGAGAAAATTGGGCAGACCGTCAGTAAGCTTCCGTGGCAGCAAGCGGTACTGTAGCGAAGCGTCGAGACGGGTGACGTCACCGGCTTCGAAATTATTGGCTTCGTTCCTGGACTGGTAACTGAACTGGCCATCGACCTGGTATTTCAGGGTTTGATAGGTCAACACGACACCGGCCAGGGATCCCACGACCCGGAGCCCAGTTGCACACTGGCCGGCAATAAACCGAAGGCATCGCGCTGGTTATCATTACCCGTCGGTGCCTTGATGCCCGCGAACGGCGCCACGCGGAAGTTGCGCCCGGGTCGGTCGTGTTGCACTGCCGTATAACGACCGAATACGGTGAGATCGCTGAAGCCGGAGGCGGCACGCGTCCGGCGTTGACCACCGACGGTTACCTTGAGTTCGTTATCGCGATACGGCAAGACTCCGAATACGGCGAGCTTGCTGTTCACTCCATAACCCAGCACTGACACGGCTGCCAGCGCCCGGCGGTCGCGGCTGGCGCCACCGGGATCATCGCCGGATTGATCGACAATCAACTGCTCGCGAAAGAGAAACTCACCCTTGGCCACCGGCAATGCGGTATTAAAGGTGATCGGTGCGCTATGCACCTGATCTGTCCAGCTTGCGCCAACCATAAACAGCAGGGCCAGGATGGGCGTCAGATACCAGACTTTTTTGTAAGTGAAAGCTGTATCCATTTCATTGGTCCTTTTTCACCTGCGTGAAGGAGCGCGGGGTAAATCCGGTATCCTTGGCCTTTTTTGCAGACAAGTGGCTCCAGCCAAGTTTATCCCCCGGACTTTACTGCACCGGGGGTGAAACCGGTATCCACAATCGCTTGCTTGATGCGTTTCACGCCTGCTGTTTTACCTGATTTCATTACCACGCGGGCCCTCTTTTTTTCCAGGTTGACATCTACCTTGGCCACTCCCGGTAACTTGCCCAGATTCGATGTCATTTTCGCGACACAGAATTCGCAGGACATGCCCTTAACCCCTATTTCCAATACCTGCCCCGTCGTCTTTTGGCTCTTGGTCGCAGCATTGTCTGCAGCGGCAATCAACGGTACGATGAATAAAAGACTGAATAAAAAAATTATGGTTTTCATAGTATCTCCTTAATAAACAGAAAGTAGTTTTGTATTTGAATTGCGTTCAGGCATCGAGCCAGATGCGGATCGGCAGTGCCAGGTAGGCGGCAAAAAAACCAATGCCCCAGATCACCATCGAGGTCCAATATAGTCGACGATTCCAGACATGGGCTTTGTTACAGAGCACACCCAGCTCGGCGTCGATCGGACAAGCCCGGTCGGGGCGGTATATGAGCCAGCCGGACAACACCAGCATAGTTCCGGAAAAGGCGAAGACCCAGGCCTTGTGCTGACTCAGGGTAATGAGAAAGGGGAAATAGCTGGTGATAGCGGCCACGGTGGCGCCCAGGCCCAGGGTTACCAAAATGATGGGCAGTGCGCAACAGACCAGTGTTCCGGTCGTTGTGAACAAGGTAAACCAGGTTACCCCTTTTTGTTCTGGTTGCGATAATTCATTGTTCATAACCTTGTATCTGTATACGCTTATTGCAATGGTTTCTGCTTCATGCTGCGATAGGTAAAACCGGCATCTTTGAAGAGTTTTTTCATTTTCTCTTCGCTTAAGATAACTCCTTCGGCGACATTGACGATGACCAGGCCTTTGTTAAGGTCGACATCGATCTTTTTCACACCATCGACCTTTTTCAGCTTTTTCTCAATGCCATAGGCACAGTAAGGGCAAGCCAGCCCGTCAACCCGCATAATGTATTGGGTGCCGGCAGCAAAAACGGTGCTGCTTAAGGCCAGCGTCATAACCAATACCGCTATAGTTTTCTTCATGTCGTTACTCCTTAGCTGCATATTGTTAACAATGTGTCATGTTATTGCCGCTTCTAACATTACAAATGCCATTCCAGAATCAGCTTGGCACGGTAGTCGGACTTTTCCTGACGGCCATTCAAATCGCTTGCAATCGGGATTTGGACCCCGGCCTTGATGGCAAAGTTGCGTTTGGTCCAGAAAATGCCGGGCGACAGAAACCATTCCGTGCCACCGGTATTGGCCAGGGTGACGCCATTGTCTTTGGCGCGCTGGCCGTATTCGCCGTTAAGCTCTAACAACCACACCGTGTCCGGCTCGCGGTAACCGGTGGGTTTGAAGCGAATACCGCCGACAAGATCCAGCAGCCACTTGTCACCGCGGCGTAGCCCGGTCTTGTTTTTACCGTTATGGCGGTGACGTATACCGGCCCAGCGATACCACTTGCGGCCCTCGTAGCCGTAGGTAAACCCCAGGATGGTGTCCCGGCTACCGCTGCCTAGAGCCGGGTTTTTGTTATCGTCAGCGGTGTCGAGTTTTACCTTGACCAATACCGCCATACTTTGCTGGACACCCAGGGTATCGTGACGCCAGAATCGATACTTGGTAAAGAGACTGGCATCACCACGGCCGCTGGTACTTATGCCGCCCTCTTCTTTTTTATCGTACGGCAGCTCCATACCGATGGACCAGTCACCGGTGAGACCATATGTCAACTCGACACCAAGCTCGGTCTCGCGTTTGTCGCCCTGCTTGCTGACGTGGACTTCCGGGGCAATTTCAACACCACCCTTGAAAAGCACATGGGGGCCAATGCCAAAGATCGGATCATGGGCCCAGGCCGGACCGGCTAGAATGGCGGTGATGGTCATTAAACTGGCCAAGATTCGTCTCATGGACAAAACTCCCAAATTGATTTAAGTCTGTTGCTGCGGATTAAGACAATCTGGAGTTAACTTCAGGTTCCCGAAAATTTTTAAAAACTCCTGGTGCAACAATTTATGCCCCAAAGCCTACACCGTGGAGTTGACTCCAGGTCAAGCCGGGCAATGAACTTTTTAATGCTGCTAAACTCTGTACCTATATACAGACTTTTACGGAGGCAGATATGCCGACAAATACCTTGACCATCGGCCGTCTGGCCCGGGAAGCGGGCGTAAACTCTGAAACAGTGCGTTATTATCAGCGGGTTGGTCTGATTCGTGAGCCATTGAAACCGGTCCAGGGGTTTCGACACTATCCTATAGAGACCGTTACCCGTATCCGCTTTATTAAACGGGCGCAAAGCCTGGGGTTTCAATTAAAGGAAATTGCCGAGCTGCTGGAGCTGAGTGACGGCCAGTGTAGTAATGTGCGGCTTCGCGCCGAGCAAAAACGGGCGCAAATCGACACCCAGATCAAGGACCTGAAAGCCATGCAGCAGACGCTGGACGTTCTGATTCGCAGCTGTCGTGCCGGTCGTACGGATGCCCCCTGCCCTATTGTGGAAAGCCTGGTAGGCAAGGCGGACCCGGCCTGATCCATTGGTCTAAATAGCCAAAGCGCCCGGTTCTTCATTTCTAATACTGCGAAGTGCTTGACCCCGTACCGGGGTACAGGGTGTAAGATATATTCAAGATTCATCCACCACAGGTGATTTATTATGGCCGACACATCGACTACTTCGGGACGCCCCCTGATTACCTTGATTGCCGCTGGTCTAACCGCCATTGGCGCCTCGGTCTGTTGTATCGGCCCGTTGGTGTTACTGGCTCTCGGCATCGGTGGCGCCTGGGTCAGCACCCTGACGGCGCTGGAACCCTATCGCTGGATTTTCGTCGCCATCACCCTGGGATTTCTGGGCTGGGCCTTCTACAAACTCTATATCGTTCCCCGTAGATGTACCCCCGGTGAGGCCTGTGCTGTGCCCGGCGTCCTGCGCAACCAACGCATTATCTTCTGGGTGGTGACGGTACTGTTGGCGGCGCTGATTACCTTTCCCTGGTATGGCACCATCTTTTTTGAATAACCGTTAACAAATACCTGAGGAGTCTAAAAATGATACGTACACTGGTTCTTAGCTTGTTACTGGCCATAGCGACTGTGGGCATGGTGACTGTTCCTACGGTGGGCCCGGCCCAGGCCGCTGAAGTGAAAACGGTCACGCTCGATGTGCAGAACATGACCTGCAAGTTCTGCCCCATCACTATCCGTAAGGCCCTGGAAAAGGTGCCGGGGGTTATCAAAGCGGTGGCGTCGTTCGAAACCAAGACCGCCACCGTGACCTTTGATCCCGCCAAGACCAATGTGGAGGCCCTGATAAAGGCGACGACCAATGCCGGGTATCCATCCACATTGAAGACAAAATAATCCCAGCAACTGTCTGGTAATGCGACAAGGAGAACGGGAAATGGAAATAGCAACTGAACCCGGCCTCGATGAATTGGCGCAGGTTTTTATCCAGGCCTTCCCGCCCATGGATGTTAATGAACAACGTCTGGCATTGCGGCTCTACAGCGAACTAGCCAAAGGCGAACCGGTGGCGATACAGGATCTTGCTCAGGCCCTCGACCGGTCGGCGGCATACGTGCAGACCACGCTTGAGGGTTGGCCCGGGATGTTCTTCGATGACGACGGCCGTATCCAGGGGTTCTGGGGTCTGGCCGTCAAGCCCATGCGTCACCAGTTCAAGGTCAGTGGCCGGACCGTCTATACTTGGTGCGCCTGGGATGCGCTATTCATCCCCGAACTGTTACATCATAGCGCCGAGGTCACGTCCAGCTGCGAGGCCACCGGGGAGCTCATCAAGCTAAGAATTTCCCCCGATAGTATCGATATCGGCGATCACGACGACGTGATGGTGTCGTTCCTGGTGCCCGACGAAGACAATTTCCAGGAGAGCGTTATTGCCAGTTTTTGCCATTTCGTCTATTTCTTCCGAGATCGACCAGCCGGCGAGCAATGGGTGGCTGAACATGAAGGCACTTTTTTATTGCCGGTCGAGGATGCCTTTACTGTCGGGAAGAAAATGAATGCCGTTCGTTATAAGCAGACATTAAAAACCCTGGAGTTGTAAGGATGACAACAGTCAATATTCAGATCACTGGCAATAACACTGATAGTCTGCATATCGCCATCGTCGGTAGTGGCTCCGGCGCCTTTGCCGCTGCGATCAAGGCGGTGGAGAATGGCGCGCAGGTAACTATGATCGAGGGCGGCGAGGTCATCGGCGGCACCTGTGTCAACATTGGCTGTGTGCCGTCCAAGGTCATGATCCGTGGCGCCCACATTGCCCATCTGCAAGGACATCACAATTTTAATGGTTTGCCGTTGAACACACCCAGGATTGATCGCAAGGCTATGGTAAGGCAACAACAACAGTTGGTAGAGACGCTGCGCCACACCAAATACGAAAACATTCTGGGAGCCAACCCTGATATTAACTTAATTCGTGGGATGGCGCGGTTTAAAGACGCCAGCACACTTGTCGTCACCAAAGCAGATGGTGATGAGAAAGAGATTACCGCGGATCGTATTCTGTTGGCGGTGGGCGCCAGTCCTGCCATACCCGACATTAAGGGCTTGCAAGACACCCCCTATTGGACATCAACCGAGGCATTAATAGCAGAAAGTATTCCAGAACATTTGATTGTATTGGGCGCCTCAGTGGTTGCACTGGAACTGGCACAGGCCTTTC
The DNA here is from genome assembly GCA_913009215.1 of uncultured Gammaproteobacteria bacterium. Lineage (GTDB taxonomy): Bacteria > Pseudomonadota > Gammaproteobacteria > Acidiferrobacterales > CAJVXG01 > CAJVXG01. Next base: position 6,512 of record CAJVXG010000035.1, read on the forward strand.
GTCACCTCGGTGCCGGGGTGACAGTGCTGGCTCGCTCAACCTTGTTATCGAAAGAAGACCCGGAAATCGGCAGAGGCCTGATGCAGGCGTTTGAAGACGAAGGAATCAAGATTATGCTCAATACCTTGCCGGATTCAGTGAGTCACGATGGCGAGCGCTTTGCCCTGAAGACTAACAACGGTGACATAAGTGGTGATCAGCTACTGATTGCCACCGGTCGTGCGCCCAATACAGCGGCCTTGAATCTGGATAATGCGGGAGTGAAAACCGACAAACGCGGCCGTATTCTTATTGATGATCACATGCGCACTAATGTTGAAAACATTTACGCCGCCGGTGATTGCACTGGCCAACCACAATTTGTATATGTGGCCGCAGCCGCGGGTACCCGTGCCGCCCGTAACATGACCGGTGATGATGCAGCCATCGATTTATCCGTCATGCCGACGGTGGTGTTTACCGATCCTCAAGTGGGTACCGTGGGTTTAACCGAGCAGAAAGCCAGGGATCAAGGGTTGGATATAGACAGCCGCACGCTGGATCTGGAAAACGTACCGCGTGCACTGGCTAATTTTGACACTCGTGGTTTTATCAAACTGGTGGCAGAAAAAGACAATGGCCGTATCGTCGGTTGTCAGGTATTGGCGCATGAAGGCGGCGAAATTATCCAGACGGCGGCCCTGGCCATTCGCAACTGCACGACCATTCAGGAGCTGGCCGACCTGATGTTCCCCTACTTAACGATGGTAGAAGGCCTAAAACTGACGGCACAAACCTTTACTAAAGATGTCAAACTATTGTCTTGCTGTGCAGGTTGATCAAGACCTGGTAGATTTTAAACACGATAATTATAGTGAATAACAACATCTGCCTGCCAGCTGTGTTGAACCCAGCCCGCATAAGAGAGGCATTTTTCACAAGAGTTGCTATAATTGCGCCATGAGAAAGTTGCTTACAATAGGAATCATATCCCTGATGCTGATCACGCCGGCGTTATCGGCGGCCTATCAGCATCTCGTGAAATATGAAAACACCCCGGTGCCGATACTATCGATGCAGGATGTTTCCCATAGTGATCATGAATCCACACTCATGTATGACCATTGTAGTCATTTTGCCGCACATTTTGTCGCCCTGCCTTCTGCCAAAGAACGGGAATTTACCGATAACTCGAAGTGGTTGGCATTTTATCCAGGTGACCTGATGGGTTATCTATTGCTGGACCTGCCCTACTCCCCTCCCAAATCGTAGCGATTCCGAATCTGATCTAAACCCGGCCCGGATGTGGCCGGGCGCACGCTATATCTAACGATTTATCGAGGAAAAATTATGGTTTTATCCCATAAAAAGACCGGGAGCCTGTGGGTTCTGGTTTTGATGTGCATACCGTTTATGTCTTTGGCAGAGCAACCGCGCACTGAAAAATTCGGAAAAACAAATATCGGAACGCTTGGCGTTACGCTGGCACCAAGCCGTCTTGTGTTGTCGCGCGAGCAGGCCGTGCAGCTGGCGCTACAGGCAAACCCCAACGTTCGGCTTTCCGCTCAGCAGATTGCCGCCGCAAAGGCAAGGCGCTTACAGGCGGGCGGGCTGGACTCGCCCACCTTGTTCTGGGAATGGGAGGAAGTGAAGCGCTTTAGCCCCAGTCAGTTTGGTAACCAGGTCATTGGTATTGAGCAAAGCCTTAAATGGTTTGGTGTACGGAAGGCCCGTAAACGAGCAGCGGATATCGGTATTTCGGTATTTCAGGCCAACCAGTTACGGGTGCAACAGCGTACCATAGCCAGGATACATAAGGCCTTTGACCAGGTGCTGTTGGCCCAGGAAAATGTCACCCTGGTGAAGAACATACTGCGGCGCGTTGAAGAGGCTGTGGTCATCACCCGTGCCCGTTTTCGCAGCGGCAATGCGCAGTATATCGATGTGCTACGTACCCGTATATCTTTACAGCGTCTGCAAAATTTATTAAGGGAAGCGACACTGGCGGAGTCCCGCAACCTTAGGCATTTTAATTTATTGCTGGGTCGACCCGAAAATACCTCCGTAGAACTTCGTGGGAAACTGGATTTCAGACCCGAAACATTTATACCGAAGGCAGTTCTTGACCGCATTGATAATGAAGGACCAAGCATTGTTTTGCTGCAAAGGCGGATTGACCAGGCTCGACAGAATTACCGGGTGCAACGTAAAAATCGGGCGCCAGAAGTGACACTTAGCCTGGGGCGGCAACGACTTTTTGATAACAACAACATCGATTACGCCTGGGCAGGCCAGGTGAGTTTGAAGTTTCCATTCCCGGGAAGCGATCGTCAACGTGGTCTGGAGCAGGAAGCACAGGTCATGGTAGAGACTGCTCGCAACCGTACGCGAGCCTTGCTGGCGCAAATTCGCTCGCGATTACGTCAGAGGATCGATGAAGCCAATACCTTGAGTACGCAATTGCTCAGTTTCCGGGAAAAAACTTTACTCGACGCCGACGACCAACTCAAAGCAGCACGTCAGGCCTACAGTGTGAGACGCATTGACGCCCTTAATCTTGTCGATGTTTACCGCACCTATCTGGAAACACGAAAGAATTACTACACACTATTGGTTCGCTATCGTTCGGCCAGTATAGACATCAAGACCAACGGCGAGGACCTGTGGGAGATTGAATTATGAACCTTGCAAGTAAAGAAGAATCGAGACAAATCAAAATGATCTGTAAATTGGGCGTGTATTTGTTTTTTGCCCTTTTGTCTACCACGGTCGCTAACATAAGCAATGCATCCGGGGATAATCATGGCCATGATCGCGGACATAAAGCTGGTGAAAAAAAGTCTCATCCCGAGAACAAGAATCACAAGGAGGGGCCAGGTAACCATAGAGAGGAAAACACGGTAACCATCAAACCGGAGTCTCTACGTGCCCAGGGTATCATCGTCAGGGCCATAGTGCCGCGTTCACTGGGTGATGTGCTGAGTGTCCCGACAGAAATAAAATTTAACGAACGTCGCCGGGAGATTATAACCGCACGTAGCAGTGGTTGGGTAAAAAAGGTAAAGGTGTTTAATAACCAGCGCGTTCGAAAATATCAATATTTAGCCAGCGTTTACAGTCCCGATTTCCTCAGTGCGCAACAGGAATATATGTTAATCGTTAACCGTGCCAGGCTTTCATCCAGTAGTGCAGACAAAGAAAATCAGGCATTACTGGATGATGCCCGGCAACGACTGCGCATCTTTGGCTTGACCCACAACGAAATCAAAAGACTTGGAGAAACCGGGAAAGCCTTTGCCCATCAACACATCCACAGCCCGATTAACGGCATTGTTATTGAGCACAAAATTAATGCCGGGGACACCATTGAACCGGGACAAAAATTGTATGTCATCGCCGATCTACGTACCGTATGGGCACAAATATCCCTGACGGAGACATTGCTGGGCCGGGTACGCCGTGGCCAAACGGTTATCCTGAAGGTTAAGGCCTATCCCAAACAGAATTTTCGTGGTCGTATAGTTTCAATCGGTGCCAGTGTCGATGAATCTACGCGGACGGTAAAGGCGCGTGCCTTGATCGTAAATCGTCGCTATTTATTAAAACCCGGTATGTTTGCTACGGCCTATATTTATCTTAAAGGGGGTAAACCGGTTATGGCTGTGCCGCAAGCGGCGGTATTACGCAGCCCGGACGGCGATTGGGTGGTGCTGGTTGAGAAACAAGCCGGGCAGTTTAAAGCGGAGGAAATTAAACGCATACGTACCGTTGGCAAAAAAACGGTTATCGAAGGCCTGAAGCCCGGTACCCGGGTGGTAGTGAAAGGCGCTTTTTTTATTCAATCGGAGCTCGCCAAATCCGGTTTTTCAGTGCACAACCATTAAAGGAATCCGATTATGCTGAATAAATTAATCGATTTTTCGGTATTTAACCGTTTGCTGGTGGTATTGGCGCTATTAGCGGCGCTGGTCGGGGGGACACTGATCCTGCCCAAGCTTAACCTTGATGCCTTCCCCGATGTCACCAACGTCCAGGTGACAATCAATACCGAGGCCTCGGGCCTGGCCGCGGTCGAGGTGGAACAGCTCATTACCTATCCCATAGAGGCCGTTATGTACGCGTTGCCGGATGTGGAAGAGGTGCGTTCGATTTCCAAGACCGGCTTGTCCGCAGTTACGGTCGTGTTTAAAGAGGGCACCAATATTTATTTTGCCCGGCAATTGATTTTTGAACGATTACAGGCGGCCAGGGAACAGATCCCATCGGGTGTTGGTGTGCCGGAAATTGGTCCCAACACCTCCGGTCTGGGTCAGATATACCAATATATGTTGCGTACCGATGATCCGGGGCGTTACGACGTGCAAACATTGCGCAGTTTGAACGACTGGGTGGTGAAGTTATTGCTGATGCCGGTCGACGGTGTCACCGAAGTTTTGTCCTTTGGTGGCAAGGTCCGTCAATACCAGGTCAATGTCGATCCGCAGCGCCTGCTGAGTTTTAAACTACGCATCCAGGATATTGTCGAGGTTATAGAAAACAATAATCGCAATGCCGGTGGCTGGTATCTTGACCGTGGCGCCGAACAACTGGTTATTCGTGGCGTTGGCTGGGTACGCAGCGGCAAAAACGGATTACGCGATATAGCCAACATACCGTTAAAAACGCGAGACGGTGTTGTTGTCAGAGTCGGAGACGTAGCAAAGGTTGAGTTTGGTCCCGAGATTCGTCAGGGAGCTGTCACAATTACGACAAGAGACAGCGAGGGCAAACCACAGCCCCGGGGTGAAGTGGTTGCCGGTATTGTTTTAAAACGCATGGGTGCCAACACCAAGGCCACGATTGATGGCATCAAGGAGCGTCTGCCGGCAATCCAGGCCGCCCTGCCCGACGGAGTCCGTTTGGTGCCGTTCTACGATCAGTCTGATCTGGTTAATCGCGCCGTAACCACGGTGTCCA
>CAJVXG010000036.1 GCA_913009215.1 uncultured Gammaproteobacteria bacterium
GGCACCCTGCCAGTCGATATCAAGAATCACATGCTTACCCTGATCCAGCAGCAACTGCACTGCCTGCCTTGAGGTGCCGTAATAATGATCAAACACCCGGGCATGCTCCAGGAACCGGTGCTGTGCCACCAACTCCTCAAATTCCGGCACTGTGACAAAATGGTAGTGTTGGCCATTAATTTCCCCGGACCTAGGGTCGCGCGTGGTATGAGAGATCGAAATGCCGATATCGGCATCCCGTTTACTCAGGGCCTGGGCCAGGCTGGACTTGCCGCCCCCGGACGGTGCCGAAAAAATAAACAGCGTACCTTTATTCAATATTTTGTACCTGTTCACGCATTTGCTCGATCAACACCTTGAGCTCCACGGCCGCATTGGTAATACGGGTATCTATAGACTTGGAACCCAGGGTATTGGCCTCCCGATTAAATTCCTGCATCAGAAAATCCAGACGCCGGCCTATGGGTTCATCCCTTTTTAGCACCCCCATGGTTTCCGCAACATGGGCCTGCAAACGATCCAGCTCTTCTTCCACATCGGACTTTTGCGCCATCATCACCAGTTCCTGCTCCAGGCGCCCGGGATCCAGCTCGGTCTTCAGCACCTCAAGACGTTCACGCAAGCGTTGCTCACGCAAACTTGCAGCCTCCGGCACGATCTTTCGTACCTCCTGCACCTGTCCCTCGATGGCCTGCAGGCGCTGTCCAATCAATTTGGCCAGACGCTGGCCTTCGCGCCTACGCATATCCACCAGCGACTGCAAAGTCTCATTCAAAAGCGCCAGGGCCTCGTCTCTTAATGCATCCCCGTCTATTTCCGGTGATTGCAACAAGCCCGGCCAGCGCAGCAAATCCACGGCTCGAAGTGGTTGCAAATCAACACTAAGTTCGGTCAATTGTTTTGTCGCTGCCATGAGACCTTGTAGCATGCTGGTATTGATTGCGTACTCGCTGGTTTCCAGTTCCCGGTCACGAAAGCGCATGGAAAAATCGACCTTGCCACGACTCAACGCCTGACCGATGGCATCGCGCAAAATCATTTCTGAAGGCCTGAGTTCATCCGGTAAGCGGCAACTGGTTTCCAGAAAGCGATGATTGACACTGCGTACCTCGCAGCTCAGGGTGCCCCAGGGCGTCTGGCGCTCCACGCGGGCAAAAGCGGTCATACTTTGGGTCATAAAATTACCTTTAAATACGTATTTTCGGCGTATGCTGTTGTCTCAAATGAAGAAATATGATGTAAAATTTCAGCTAGAATATACAAATAAGACGCCGATTTTACAGACTGACGGCCTGTTTGTATTGTGCTTTTGCTGCAGACCGGCTGTCACCTCATGTTTTCCATGAGCGGTCAATCCAACGAAAAGGAATACTCTGTGTGAGTATTATATGGTAAGTATCGACATCCCATGAGTAAGCATACTGAAAATGCACTGCCGAACGGATTCGAGCTGGAGAACTACCGAATTGAGGCCACCATAGGTGGAGGCGGCTTCAGTATTGTCTACCGGGCCATTGATATTAATACCGATGAACAAGTCGTCATCAAGGAGTACCTGCCGAATACTCAGGCAACCCGCATGGAGGACGCCACGGTCTCGGTAATCTCCGAAGACACCACACAAAGTTTCAACTTCGGCATTAAGCGTTTCTTTGCCGAAGCCGCCATACTGGCGAGAATCAATCATCCCAATATCGTTAAAGTCGTAAATTTTTTCCGTGGTAATAACACGGTTTATCTGGTAATGCGTTATGAAAAGGGTCGGGATTTGAAATATCATATCAAGCGATACAAGGGCAAATTAAGTGAACGTTTTATGCGTACCGTGTTCCCGGAATTGCTGAACGGTCTTGGTATGTTACATCGGCACAAAATGCTGCACCTGGATGTAAAGCCTGCCAATATTCTATTGCGCCCCGGTGGTCGCCCCTTGTTACTGGACTTCGGTGCGGCGTTGACATCTACGGTAGGCAGCAGGTCTGCTATCGGCCCGCATACCATGACCATGGGCTTCGCCCCGGTAGAACAACACAATAAAGGCTATCTGGGCCCATGGACCGATATCTATGCCATTGGTGCCACCATGTGGTCCTGCATCCGTGGCAAGGCGCCGCCGCCATCACTGGATCGTGCAAAAAAAGACACTATGAAGTCAGCAGTAAAGCAGTTTAACAAAATTTATTCAAAGGAACTGCTGGAAGCCATTGATTGGTGTTTGCATCTGGATCAAACACAGCGACCGCAAAATACCCAGGAAGTCATTGATCTGATCAACTCGGCGCCACCGCTGCCTGAAGCATCGGCAAACGAAGAAATTGTGACCGAGCAAAGTATGCTTGACAAACTCAGCGCCAAACTGCCCTGGGGGAACAAGCAAGCCTAGTGAAATACCAGGTAGCACAACACTCATTACAGGGTTCACGGCCCATCAACCAGGATCGTGTCACCTATGCCGAACGCCCCAATGCCATACTGATGGTACTGGGTGATGGCCTCGGGGGTCATGTCGGCGGCGAGCTGGCTTCAGAGTTGTTGACACAGGTCGTATTACAGGACTTCAATAGCGTCAAACAATCGACCATTACCAACCCGTCTGCTTTCCTGGCATTAACCATCCTGCGCGCCCATCGCGTCATAGTCAGCTTTGGCGAATCGCAAAACCCACCAATACAACCGCGCACCACCTGCGTACTGTGCCTGATCCAGAACGGGTATGCCTACTGGGCCCATGTTGGCGACAGCCGCCTCTATCATTTCCGAGGCGGACAATGCCTGCAACGCACCATTGACCACAGTAGCGTCGAACAAATGCGCCAGGACGGTTTGATTACTGAAGAAGAAATGTTGACCCACCCCAGCAAGGGCCGTTTGCTAAAATGTCTCGGCGGTCCGCGCAAACCGGTCATCAGTCTCAGCGAAGAAACCCTGATCCAGACCAATGACCTGATATTGCTTTGTTCTGATGGCCTCTGGGAGGCACTGACACTGAAAGATATCAGTGACTACATTTTTTCTGACAATCTGGAGGAAAGTGTGGAAGAAATGCTACTGGATGCCGAGGAACAAATGCAAAAAGGTTCAGACAACATTACTGCCATCTGCCTCAAATGGGGAGACAAGATCACCGATCATGCCCCACTACAGGCCAACAGCATACTGCAAATCGACCAGGATCAGATCTGGCACGAAGCCAAAAACAAAATCCTGCAAAACAAGGTAAAGAAAAAGCGCAAGGCTGAAAAAAGAAAACCTAAAAAATCGGTTAAAGCAAAGAAAACCAGGGGCAGGAAAAGTGATAATATCAAACAAACAATCGATGAACTGGAAGCCTACATTAGCCAGTTTGAGACCAAGTAGCGAATCCATAGTTAATATATAAATTCCAGATTTCGGTATTAATACTGGTTTCCAGGCACAGAATTAAGGACTTTGATAAATTACATTTTACTTAACTGTCGTTTTGATAAGTGAGGTGCAATATATTGTATATAAAGATATATGATCATTTTATAAACAAGAATATTATTTTAGTATTTACTTTATGCGCTGTATTTCTTTTAACATCCTGTGCCAGCCCGTCAATGCCAATAAGCAAAGTCGATAACATACAATCAGAACACTTACTAAGCTTTAGTATTGTGGGTGATATTATGGTCCACGGTCGACAGCTTCGTTCCGCCTATGACAGGAAATGTAAATGTTATAATTTCAAACCGGTCCTGGCGCCTATATGCCACACTATAAAAAAATCCGACCTCTCTATCGTTAATCTGGAAACTACGCTACCAGGCGAAAACTATTCAGGTTACCCAAGATTTGGTTCACCCGATGCTTTAGCCACCGCCATCAAGTGGTGTGGTTTCGATATTATCACCACGGCAAACAATCATAGCATGGATCGGAACAAAGAAGGATTTCTGCGTACCCTGAAGATACTGGACAAAAATGGTCTTAAACACCTGGGAACATACTCAAGTGTTAAAAATTATAAAAAAAACCGTATACTAATCATTGAAAAAAACAATATTAAACTTGCCTTGCTGAATTACACCTATGGAACAAATATGATTGATGTTCCGGAAGATGTAGTGGTCAATATTATTGATAAAGGCACCATTACTGAGGATATAAAGCTTGCACGCAAGGAAAAGATTGATTTCATTATCGTGCTTTTTCATTTTGGTCAGGAGTATTTACGTTATCCTGATTCCTTTCAGAAGAAGATGGTCAAGCTTGCTATTGATGAAGGCGCCGATGTAATTCTGGGCGGACATCCCCATTTTATACAACCTTATGAATTACAAAATATAAAAGACCGGCACGGAGAAAAGAAACAAAGATTGATTATTTATTCATTAGGTAACTTCCTGTCTAATCAGCGACAGCGTTATGCCGATGGTGGCATGATATTCAAATTTACCCTGAGAAAACAAAAACTCGCCTCAGGGAAATCCAGATTAATAATTGCAGATATTGATTACGATCTCACATGGGTATACGTTAAACAACTAAAAAGAAAACAGCAATTCTTTGTAATACCTGTTGAACAATATATTAAAAATGACCAGAAAATCCGGATGTCCAAATGGGCGCACAATAAAATGAAGGTTTTTTATAAAGACTCCAGGGCCCTGCTTAAGGAAAGTGAACTGAATATTCGGGAACAACTGGCCAGGCCCTGATCCCGGCAACCATGTATAATCCCGCTCGCTAAAACCACCCAAGGAAAACATTATGACCCGACCCAGCGGCCGCACACCCGAAGAAGTTCGTAGCGTAAAATTTACCCGCCATTTCACCAAGCATGCCGAGGGTTCTGTGCTGGTCGAGTTCGGCGATACCCGGGTGTTGTGTAATGCCACCGTGGAAGAAAAAGTGCCGCGTTTCCTCAATGGCAAGGGTCAGGGCTGGGTTACGGCCGAATACGGTATGTTGCCGCGCTCCACCAATTCGCGCATGCAACGCGAGGCCGCGCGTGGCAAACAGGGTGGACGCACATTGGAGATTCAACGACTGATTGGTCGCTCGTTACGCGCCGCCATTGACCTGGTTGCCCTCGGCGAACGCACCATCACCATTGATTGCGATGTGATCCAGGCCGATGGCGGTACCCGCACCGCCTCTATCACCGGAGCCTGTGTCGCTTTATACGATGCCTTGTCCACCTTGCACGATGCAGGCAAACTGGACAAGGATCCTTTCCTGCATTTTGTAGGCTCGCTGTCGGCCGGCATCTATAAAGGCAGCGTGGTACTGGATCTGGACTATGCCGAGGACTCCAATGCCGAAACCGATATGAATTTTGTGCTGGATGAAAACGGTGACTTTATCGAAGTACAAGGCACGGCCGAAGGCAAAAATTTCACCATGAAACAATTGCTGGCGATGACGGAGCTGGCTCAGGGCGGTGTAAAACAGCTTATTGCCCAACAGAAACAGATATTGGGTTTATAGAGCATGGCCGGGAACACCATTCTCGCCAGCAACAATAGCGGCAAGCTGCGCGAGATGCAGCAGATATTATCGCCCCTGGATTTCGCCATTGTCCCTCAAGGCAAATACGATGTTACCGAGGTCGATGAAACCGGCCTGACCTTTGTCGAAAATGCCATTCTCAAGGCGCGGCATGCCGCCGATGCCACCGGGCTACCCGCTATAGCCGATGACTCCGGGCTGGAAGTGGATGCCTTGCACGGCGCCCCGGGTATCTACTCGGCCCGTTATGCCGGTAGTGACGGCACGGATCAACAAAATCTTGAGAAATTATTGCAGCAACTGATTGATATCCCGGAAGATATGCGAACCGCGCGTTTCCAGTGCCTGATTGTATATATGCGTCATGCGCTCGATCCCACCCCGGTCATTTGCCAGGGCACCTGGGAGGGGCGCATCCTGACCAGCCCCAGGGGCAGTCATGGTTTTGGTTATGACCCGGTTTTTTATGTACCAGGCCACGATTGCTCCTCGGCAGAACTGGCGCCGGAGACTAAAAACGCCCTGAGTCACCGTGGTCAAGCACTAAAAAAACTGGTGCTGGCGCTAAAGTCATAAAGTAGTCCCGCGCGGCTTTGTTATTCGTTACTATTAACGCATGACGCTTACCGAATTGCGTTACATCATTGCCGTCGCACGGGAAAAACATTTCGGCCGTGCCGCCAATGCCTGTCATGTCAGCCAGCCCACCCTCAGTGTTGCCATTCGCAAGCTGGAAAATGAGCTGGGTGTCAGTCTGTTTGAGCGTGACCCCGGCGATGTCAGGCTGACCCCGGTTGGTGAAAAAATAGTGGAGCAGGCCCAACGCGTGCTCGAAGACATTGAATCTATCAAGCACCTGGCCGTGAGCGGCCAGGACCAGTTGGGCACTGTATTAAGAATTGGCGCCATTTATACCATTGCGCCCTATTTGCTGCCCCCGTTGATGCCGCAGTTACAAAAGCGGGCGCCAAACATGCCCTTGCACATCGATGAGAATTACACCAGTGTACTGACAGAAAAACTGAAACAGGGGAAACTGGATGCAATTATTATCTCCTGTCCCTTTGAGGAACCCGGCATTGTGATCCAACCCTTGTACGACGAACCCTTTGTCGTTGCCATGCCGGCCCAACACGAGTGGGTCCACAAAAAAACCATAAGGGCCGAAAAACTGACCGAATCCACTATGTTATTACTGGGGCCAGGCAATTGTTTCCGCGATCAGGTGCTGGAAGTCTGCCCCGGTCTGACCAGGAAAAGCAATTTTGGCAGCGATTCACAACAGATGCTCATTGGCAGCTCCCTGGAGACCATTCGTCACATGGTCGCCACTGGCGCCGGCGTTACCGTGCTGCCATGCACCTCGATCAATCTCGGTTCCCCGGATCATAAGCTCCTGGCGATTCGCCCTTTCAGCAAACCCGTACCAAAAAGGCGGGTGGCGCTGGCCTGGCGCAAGCGTTTTCCCCGGGCACAGGCTATCAAGGTATTGCGCCAGGCGATTCAGGCTACCCCGTTAAAGTGCATTGAGCGCTGCGATTAAGGCCGGCACAGTAATAGTTTTTAACTATCATTACAATAATAACAATCAATTGGCTTTATTGAGCGCCCTTCCCTAAAATTGAGCCAACTCAATACAGCAACACGCTTGAGCTAGTAGGATTTTCTTACTCAATAACACACTACAACTGGAGGTTGACATGGCGCTAAAAGGCTCCAAAACCGAACAAAACCTGAAAGACGCCTTTTCCGGGGAATCCCAGGCGAACCGGCGTTACCTTTATTTCGCAGCAAAAGCCGATGTCGAAGGCTACAACGATGTCTCTGCTGTGTTCCGTTCTACTGCGGAAGGCGAAACCGGTCACGCCCACGGACACCTGGAATACCTGGAACAGTGTGGTGACCCGGCCACGGGCCTGCCTATCGGCGGCACCGCTGATAACCTGAGGGCCGCTGTTGCCGGAGAAACCCATGAATACACCGATATGTATCCGGGTATGGCCAGGACCGCGCACGATGAAGGCTTCGATGAAATAGCCGACTGGTTTGAAACCCTGGCCAAGGCCGAACGGTCCCACGCCAATCGTTTCCAGAAGGCATTGGACAATCTCGACGATTAGGACGAAGCGCATGGAGCCTTTCGGCTCCATGCACATCGTTTCAGAATAAAGCATTATGACTACTCAACAACGTGAAGGCAGTCTCGAAGCCCCAACCCGGCACCCGCTGGACTGGCTCTCCGATGATTTTTATAATGAAGAAACACTGAATAAGGAACTGGAACGCGTCTATGACATCTGTCATGGGTGTCGGCGCTGCGTCAATTTATGTAATGCCTTCCCGACCCTGTTCGATCTGGTCGATGAATCCAGCACCATGGAAGTCGATGGTGTCGACAAGAAAGATTACGTCAAGGTCGTGGATGAATGCTACCTCTGCGACCTGTGTTATATGACAAAATGCCCTTATGTCCCGCCACATGAATGGGGTGTAGACTTCCCGCATTTGATGTTGCGCGCCAAGGCCATCAAGTTCAGGAAAGGACAAAGCAAACTACGCGACCGTATCATTACCAGCACCGACCGTGTTGGTAAATTGGCCAGCCTGCCGGTGGTGGTTACTGTGGTCAACAAGGCCAATAAAAGCAAATCCTTGCGATCCATATTAAGCAAGATTATGGGCATCCACCCCGATGCGCATCTCCCCGAGTACCATCGTCCCAATTGGCGCCAACGCCACAAGCGGCCGGATACTATGACCGATAAGGCGGGTGAACCACAAAAAGCAGCGGGCAAACTGGCCATCTTCGCTACCTGCTATGCCAACTACAATGCCCCACAATTGGGCGAGGACCTGCTGACTGTATTGCATCACAACAATATTAAAACGCGATTAACCCCGGATGAGGTCTGCTGCGGCATGCCGAAACTGGAACTGGGTGATCTTGAGGCCGTGGCCCGCGCCAAGGAATATAATATTCCCATCCTGGCAAAGCTGGTGGATGACGGCTGGGACCTTAGCGGGATCGTGCCCTCCTGCGTGTTGATGTTCAAACAGGAATTGCCATTGATGTATCCGGACGATGCCGATGTGAAAAAAGTGGCCGGGGCCTTTTACGATCCCTTTGAATACCTGATGCTGCGCCATAAGGAAGGAACACTAAAAACCGATTTCAAAAACGCCTTAGGCAAGGTATCGTATCACGCCGCTTGCCACCAACGCGTACAGAACATTGGCCAAAAAACACGCCAGGCCCTGGAACTGGTGCCGGGCACCACGGTTGAGGTGCTGGAGCGTTGTTCAGGCCACGACGGCACCTATGCGGTAAAAAACGAGAGTCATGCCGCGGCCGTAAAGATCTGTCGTCCCATCACCAGAAAAATTCAGCAGTCGGCGCCGGATCACTACGGCAGTGACTGCCCGATCGCCGGCACCCATATTGAAGACGTGTTATCCGGCGAAAAAACCGCGGAACACCCGATCCACTTGTTACGAATTGCTTACGGAATTTGAGATGAAATGACCAACCTGGAACGCAAAGACCTTTACAGTCTGGAACAATACACCGAGATGCGACCCGATTTTCGCAAGAAAATCATGGAACACAAAAGGAACCGCCGGGTACAAATTGGTCGGCATGCCACCCTGCTTTTTGAGGACAGGCTGACCATGCAATACCAGATACAGGAAATGTTGCGTATTGAAAAAATATTTGAGGCCGATGCCATCCAGGAGGAACTGGACAGCTACAACCCGCTCATCCCGGAGGGCAGTAACTGGAAAGCCACCCTCTTCGTTGAATACCCGGATGCCAACGAGCGCAAGGACGCGCTGGCACAACTGATCGGTATCGAGAGCTGCGTTTGGATACAAATCGGTGACTGTGAGCTGATTCGCCCCATCGTCGATGAAGACCTGGAACGCGACACCGAAGAAAAAACCTCGGCGGTGCATTTTCTCCGATTTGAACTGGACGAACCCATGATCACCAGAGCCAGGGCCGGTGATCGTATCCGCATGGGTATTGATCACAAGAATTACCAGTACACCACAGAGTTGTCAGAGGCGATACGCCAATCGCTGTTAAACGACCTGTCGTAAATAACCGGCCGCTTTGCAGGTCTTCTGTAAACATATACCTGATTAACAAGTTTTCTCCTCAAGACGCCTGGTCTACAATACGCCACAATCTAACGCGCCAAATTTTCTAGAACATGGGAGATAGTCAATGAGCGATGCATTAAATTACCTGATCAAGGCCAGACCAGAGGCCATGACCAGTTATTTCACCTTCCTGAAAAAGGCCGGACAACACCTGGATCCCAAAACACGTGACCTGATCTCCGTGATCACCAAGGTGGATGCCCAGACCGACCCGGGGTTTCGTCAATATATGACCCGGGCCTTGCGCAATGGCGCCAGCCCGAACGAGATTATCGATGCCTTGTTAATGGCCTTCCCCACCCTGGGTCTGGCGAAGATTGTCTGGGCCACCAACATCCTGATTGATATGGATATCCCGGAATTCCGGCCGGAAAATCTGTTCGCCGAACCGACCTGGCACGAAGTTACGGCTGGTAGTGAACTTAAAGATAATGATGTCAGCTATTTTGATTGCGATGGCCGCAGTCTGTTTGTTTACAAATCCGCTGACGCCATCAAGGTCTACGACAGCCGTTGCCCGCACCAGGTGACCAATATCCCCCATCTGGCCCTGGAAGGGACACACCTGACCTGTCCGAAACATCACTGGGCCTTTGATGTGTCTACCGGGAAATGCGTGGAAGTCGGCAACCGGCCCCTGAACCAGTTCGAGCATAAGCTGGAAAACGGCAAGCTGTTGGCGTACTGGTAAGTATCAGTCCTCGGCGAGTTGTATTATCAGCGCCTTCATCCTGCGGCGGGCCTGGCGGTTGTATTGATTAATCGCCAGCGCCCTTTGATAAAACTCCAATGCTTTTTTATATTGACGCATTTTTTGTAATGCCCTGCCCATACTGACATAGGCCTCGTCTTTATTCGGCACCAGTAATATTTGTTTTTTATACATGGCCAGACTGTCCGGGTAACGCTTCTGATTTAACAAGAGCGCGCCATAGTGATCATATATATGCGCGTACTGCTTTTTTGTCCCATGCCACTTGATTAATCTCCGGTAAATATTCTCCGCTTCATTGTTCTTTTTCTGACGCTCATAAATCAGTGCGACTATTAATTGCCCTTCCACGGTATCCAGCTTGCTGATCGCGGCAGCCTGTTGCAGGGCCAGTGCCTTGCTGCCGCCCATCATACGCGGTGCCTGCATATAATAATTTGCCAGACCAATACGGGCGTCAATGGATTCGGGGTCCAGTCGGGCGGCGGCCTCAAAGCCCCGACGTATCTTCGGTGCCAGAAACGCCTGTCGTATAAAGTTACTGTAGCGCGCACTCTCACCATAGGCGCGAGCCAGCCAGTAATGATATCGGGATTGATCGGGGCGAAGATTGCTGGCCTGCAGCAGCGAGGTCGCGGCAGGACGGTATTGCCCCATCTGGAACAGGCTTCGTCCCAGGTAATAATGCGCCAATACATTTTTCTTGTCCTGTTTTAACAATGCTGCAAAATATTGTTGGCTTTTCTGATACTGGTGTTTCTGGAAATATTGAATTCCCGGCTCACTGGCAACAAGTTGTGCACTAAAAACGCACAAACAAAAATAATACAATATTCTTTTCAAGATCTTTCCCGGAATAAT
>CAJVXG010000037.1 GCA_913009215.1 uncultured Gammaproteobacteria bacterium
CAGGTTGCCGATACCGGAATTGGTATGGAGCCGGAACAGATGCGCAAGGTATTCGAGGCCTTCTCGCAGGCCGATGCCTCCACTACAAGAAAGTTTGGCGGTACTGGTCTGGGTCTGGCGATCAGTCGTCGTTTTTGCGAAATGCTGGGTGGCGAAATCAATGTAGAAAGCTTACCGGGAGAGGGCACAACATTTACCATCTTATTGCCCGTCAGTGGACCGATACGCAAGATTGAGTCGGAAGAGATTGATGATCCATCGAAGCCGATTGCTGATCCAACAGTTGCTCGATATAAAGAGAATGAGAAAAAAACCCCCGGCCAGGAGCGTCGTCGTAATCTTAGTACAGTCCTGGTCATTGACGATGATCCTACAGTACATGATTTAATGCGCCGCTTCCTGAGTAAGGAGGGGTTCAAGGTAGAGACGGCCCTAGGTGGTGAGGCCGGCCTGGCCAAGGCACGCGCCATGCGTCCCAGTGTCATTACGCTGGATGTATTGATGCCAGGTATGGATGGCTGGACGGTGTTACGGGAATTAAAGAATGATCCGGTATTGGCACATGTGCCGGTTATTATGATGACTATGGTAGACGATATGAGTATGGGCTATGCACTCGGTGTGACTGATTATCTGACCAAGCCGGTCGATCGCGAACATCTTGTGGAGACCATCAAGAATTGTGTCAGGACCCGGTCTACCATGCCCATCCTGGTGATTGATGACGATGTTGCCAGCCGTAAGTTACTGAAGCGTATGTTGGAGATAGAGGGCTGGAGGGTAACCGAGGCCAGTAATGGTATTCTCGGACTGGAGGCGCTTCAGAAAGAAAGGCCAGCAATGATCTTGCTGGATTTAATGATGCCGGAGATGGATGGATTTGCCTTTATTAAAGAGCTGAACAGGCTTGAGGTGGATCCTCCGATTCCCGTAGTAATACTGTCGGCACGAGAGCTTGAGAACTCTGAACGGGAATTACTGAATGATCATGTAGAGGGTATTTTGCAGAAAGGTGGATATAACCGGGAACAGCTTTTGGAGCAGATGCGTAGTCTGGTAATGCAATGTACTGACAGTGATTTAGATGCGGAGGGTGGTAATGCCTAGAATTTTAGTGGTTGAAGATAACGATATGAATCGGGATATGTTATCCCGACGTTTAAGCAGAAAGGGCTTTGATGTCATTAGTGCGGTGGATGGCCAACAGGGTATATCCCTGGCCGTCGAAGAGAGTCCGGATTTGATCTTGATGGATATGAGTCTGCCTGTCATGGACGGATGGGAGGCCACACGATTACTCAAGGCCAAGGAACAAACCAGGGATATTCCGATTATCGGTTTGTCTGCGCATGCCATGTCTGGTGACAAGGAGAAGGCCCTGAACGCCGGTTGTGACGACTATGAGACCAAGCCGGTTGATTTTGACAAGTTGTTAATAAAAATAAGTAACTGTCTATAAAGTAAAATTTTAATCAAGATTATTTTGTATCTGGCTGGTTCTGCGGAAGTTCGGCAGTCCGGGCAAATAACACTATAGTCTCGCCCTTTGCATCTTGATTGGTGCGCGTTGAATCCCTAGTTCATATCCATAGAATATAGCAAGTGAGGCCCGGCTGCAGCGACAATAATTGTGGCCAGCCCTATGACCAGGTTAATGGCGACCAGCACACGGATCTGTTGCAGGTTTTTCCCCGCCTGCGGGAAGTCCCTGGCGGCAACAAAACGTTTCAGGCGCTTGAACGGTGCAAAATAAACGTGAGCAAATATCAGCATCATAATGATGCCCAGTACCTGCATGATTTCAATGTTAATTCCGATACCCTTGAACCCGCCATACTCATTAAAGATCATCCAGTAACCGCTGGCAAGAATGACTATGATGGCAATAAAGACCCAGACAAAGAAGCGATCGAAGGTATTGACCCATAGCGTTAATCGTTGTTCGGGCTCAAGCACGGCTTGTGCCGCAGGGCGCAAACACAGATAAGCGAAGAACATGCCACCGACCCAGATGACGGCGGCAAGTATATGTAAGGTGACGGATATGGCCATAGTAGTACCTATTGTCTGTTTTTAATAAATTCACTAACACATTGTTTGATGTCATCGCGGGTTTTCCGAAATACGGCCGTGATCTCCTCTTCCGTTCCGGTGGCTTTGGCCGGGTCACTGAGGGGCCAATGGATCTTTTCCTGATCACCGCTGATGGCGGGACAGTGTTCGTCGGCATGCCCGCAAACGGTAATAATGGTATCGGCGTTTTTGACCATTTCATCTGTCACTACAGTGGATTCCTGACCGGAGATGTCAATACCGACTTCATCCATGACGGCAATGGCCCTCGGATTTTTGCCATGCGTCTCCAGTCCGGCGGACAGGATGGTAAAGAAGTTACTACCCAGCGCCCTGGCCCAGCCCTCGGCGATCTGGGATCGGCAGGAGTTGCCGGTACAAAGAAAAAGGATGGTCTTTTTGTTTTCGCTCAAGGCTCAGGTTTTTCCCCATAGAGTCTGTGAAGTTGGTATTATTTCGATTCCATGACGGTATTACAAGAATTAACGAGCAAATCCTTGCACGACAAGGTAGTGCGGGTTTACCGCAAGGGTGGCGGGTCACGTCCGGAGGTAGCGATAGTAGAACTTGATAGTCGGGAGGTGGTGCTGAAGGATTTTGCCCGTTGCGATCCCTGGTTTAGCCGTATCCTGGGCGCCAGGCTGGCACGCCGGGAGGCCATTGCTCTGCAACGACTGGATTCGGTTGCCGGTGTGCCAAAGTTGCTGGCCCGCATCGGCAAGCAGGCATTGTTGATGGAGCATGTGCCGTCACGGAATGTCAAAGAATATACCAGGGGCGAGCTGCCGGAAGAGGTCATTACCCGATTGTTGCAGCTGGTTGCCGACATGCATCAATATGGCGTGGCCCATTGCGATCTTCGCAGCTTCGGCAATATTCTGGTTGATGAGCATAACCAGCCCCACCTGGTGGATTTCACCGCACATTTTAAACAGGGTAAACCCTGGAACCCGATTACACGTTGGCTATTCAAACGTTTTTGCATGGCTGATTTTGTCGCCATTGCCCGTATGAAGCGTCGTCACGCACCGGACATGCTGAGCGAGGATGAAAGACTGGCCTTGCAAAAGGACCGCAAGACCATCCTGGAACGTGGCGCCCGCATGTTTGGCAAGAGTGTGCGTAATGTCTCCCGCTGGCTGTTGACCCGCCGTAAATCTTAAGACCTGTATATTTTATGGGTATCATGATATCCATCCCGCTCTTGGCTGTATGCGAAGCACTTTGACCCAAATCAACGCGTAATTTGGCTATTGCGATTAACCTTATATATGTACAGGATTTCAAGCACTTGGATGTGCTAAATTTAGTCTGAAGAACCAAGGAGCAGATCATGATGATGACCGTTAGTCAGCTTTCCAGCAAAGGTGAGGTACTGCCTCACGTTGTTCGTTACTACAGTCGTATCGGATTGCTCAATCCGAGCCGGCACCCCGAGAATGGATATAAAATGTTTTCCAGCAGGGATTTGATGCGCCTTCGTTTTATTCGGCAAGCCAAGCGCCTTGGGTTCACGCTGGACGAAATCAACCAAATTCTGGAAACAAGCGAAAGGCAGTTGTCTCCCTGCCAACAAGTGCGTGAGATATTGATTACGCGAATCCGGGAAAACAGCGAAAAAATTCAGGAGCTTTTGCGGCTGCAAACCAGAATGGATCAGGCCTTGTCAAAATGGAACAAAATGGCGGATCAGATACCGGAAGGGGATTCCATCTGCCATTTGGTCGAGTCCATTGATGCAATGTAGTCTGAGCTTGACCTGTATGTAACGAATAGGTTGTAGACTGCAGCTGTTAGCTTATAAATATCGATATAGCAAAAATAAGGAGATTAACAGTGAACAGGCCTATCAAACAGATATTATTGGCCGCGACATTGTCGAGTTTATCGATGGCAGTCTTTGCCGGACCCACTGTGTACATCCCGCTCGGGTCGGCCAATCGGATTATCGCTATTGATGCGGCAAGCAACAAGATTACAGCAACTTACACCGGAGTGGAAAATGCTCATGGTCTGGTCGGTACCCCCGATGGTGAATATCTGGTAGCTGGCAGTCTGAGCGAGAAACCGCTACCGAAACCGGACCCAAAGGCAAAAAACAGCAAACTGTTTCTGGTGCACCCGGCACACGGCCACGTCATGCTTACTATCCCGGTCAGCGGTATGACACATCATCTGGCGATTACACCGAATGGTCGTTATGTTATTTCTACGCATACGACCCGTGGATACGTTAGTGTGCTGGACATGCAAAGCAATCAAATTGTCCGTACCGTCAAAACCGGACCAGCGCCAAATTATGTGGTAGTGACTCGCGACGGGCAATTCGCTTATGTTACCAATAGTGGCAATGGCACCATTTCTGAGATTAATTTGCGCCTCTGGAAGGTGACGCGGACTCTTCAGGCCGGGCCTTCACCGGAACATTTGGTGTTATCGCGAGATGAGAAAACGTTTTATGTAGCCAATCCGCGCGTAGGCACTGTATCCGTAATTTCTGTCAAGAAGGGCAAGGTTACCAGGTCGTTTAAGATCGGAAAGGCAATGCACGGCCTGGATATAGGAGACGACGGCAAGACCCTGTTTGCCAGCAGCAAGAAAGACGATTTGTTAGTAGCGTTGAATCCGACTACCGGCAAAATGCGTAAGCTGAAATTGTCGCCCGCGCCATATCATCTCAATACTATTCGAGGCACCGGGAAAATCTATGTGTCCAGTCGCAAACAACCGCTGATTTGGATCGTAGACCAGAAAACACTCAAGGTCGTTGGCAAAATTACCCTGCCTGCAGGGGAGGGTCACCAGATGGTGATTGTGAAGTAAATTATCAATATTAACCGGAGAGCACGTATGCCCGCTATCGTCACAACCAAGGAACACCGCTTTCCGTGGTATGTGCGGATTTTCTTCTGGAACCAGAAGCGCCGCTATGGACAAGTTTTGGAACCGGCGCGGCTTTGGGGAAGGACACCAAAGGTATTTATTACCCTGGCCTTGTTGTATGGCGCCCTGGATCGTCGTTCTTCACCCATCGAACCCCCTCTACGCTCTTTGATTACCGTTCGGGTGTCGCAAATTAACTGGTGTGCTTTCTGTGTAGATCTGAATTCGGCAACGGTGCTCAAGCGCGGAATTGACCAGGAAAAACTGGCAGACCTGGCTTTATTTGAGGACAGCTCCTTATTTTCAGATAGAGAAAAAGCGGCCCTGGCCTATGCCGAGGCTATTACCTATACCGATCGGCAAACGACTGCCGTTATTTTGGATCGCTTGCAACGTTATTTTAACGAAGATGCCATTATCGAGCTGACCGCGTTAATTGCCTTTCAGAACCTGTCGAGTAAATTTAACGCGGCATTAGGTGTGGAACCGCAAGGGTTTTGCAATTCGGCGCCACAGCCAAAAACAGGCTAACACTAAAATGATTCCTTGCAAGAGGTAAAGATACAGCATTAATTTTCAAATCAAAGAATATATTCTCGGTGCCAATAATGCCCCGACTGGACAGGTGAGGAGGAAAGCAAACAGATTCTGAAGTACCTGAATAAATTGAGAGAAAAGAAGAAATAGATTAAAGGCAACAGTATGTACAGAAAGATCAACAAGATTTTGGCAGTCATCGTCCCCGGAACTATTCTGTTCTTGTCGTTAGTTCTTATCCCAATGCCTGCAATCGCTTCAGGAAAGACCGCAAATGGTATCACTGTTTATATTGGCACATTTCCCACCGCCATGATCAGGGGCCATCCCAAGCTCCATCCAGCCGGGACCATGCATGGCGGGGTGCCCGTACAACCACGTTACCACCTGGTGGTAGCTCTATTTGATAAAGAAACGGGTGAGCGCATAACGGGTGCGCGAATAAAAGCCGCAGTTACCAGGGCAAGCAGCAAGACAAGTGTAGCCTACAAGGACCTGCAGGTAATGCTAATCCAGGGCAAGATAACATATGGTAACTACTTCGGGATGATACCTGGTAGCTATACAATCCGATTGAAAATACAAAGAGCCAACGTACCGCGTATCATTAAATTTGAATTCAATTATCAATTGGCGCAGACTTGATGGGGCAAGGGCCTTGAAAAATGAAGACGATATCAAGCGTGAACGACGACGATTAATCGTCGCCACAACGGTATTGGGGGGCATAGGTGCCGTCGCCTGTTCGGTGCCATTTATTGCCAGCATGTTTCCCAGCGCCCGGGCGCGTTCAGAAGGAGCGCCGGTGGAAGTCGATATCAGTAAACTGGAGGAGGGCCAGTTTCTGGTTGTGCTTTGGCAAAAGAAACCAATATGGATATTCAAACGCACAAAGGCTATGCTCGCGAATCTTGAAGAGATTGCCGATATCCTGGTTGACCCGGAGTCCGATGTTAAAACTCAACAGCCTGACTATACCAAGAGTCACTATAGATCCATCAAGCCGGAGATATTTGTCGTTATTCCCTTTTGTACCCATCTGGGGTGTATCCCGACCAAAAAACTATTAACGGGGGCACAGCAGGGCATGGACATGAATTGGCCGGGTGGTTTCTATTGTCCTTGCCATGGTTCCAAATTCGACCTGGCTGGGCGTGTCTTTAAGAGTGTGCCGGCACCCACCAATCTGTTGATACCGCCTCACGCTTATATCAACGACAGCCGTATTGTGATAGGGCCTGACCAGATATGAACGGTTGCAAACTTATGGCCAACAAGGAAACAGGCAGAACCACACCATGTTAAGAATATTGCCCATTATTTTATTACTCCTCGTATCCGGCTACGCAGTCGCGGACACCGAACTAATCAAGCTGAAAAGGATAGTAGCCCGGGTATTACCGGGGGCGGCGTTGGATAAACTGAGATCATCACCGGTGCCGGGATTATATGAGGTTATTGTCGGCACGGATATTTATTACATCACACGCGATGGGCGTTATATCATTTCTGGCACTATCTTTAATACTAAAAATCACACTAACCTTACCGCAATAAAACGCAATGCTTTACGCATTGCGGCGATCAATGCGGTAGGGGAGTCCAATATGATTATATTCTCACTACCGAAGCCTAAAAGAACGATCACGGTATTTACGGGTGTGGATTGTCCCTACTGTGCCAAATTTCATTTGGATGTGCCCAAACTTATCCGGGCTGGCATCAAAGTAAGGTATTTGCTATTTCCACGTGCCGGAATCGGTTCCGCAACATATAAGAAATCGGTTGCCGTGTGGTGTGCTAAAGATAGAAGAAAGGCTCTGGGAGTGGCCAAGGCCGGAGGGAAGTTGAAATATCGAACTTGCCCCAATCCGGTTGCCGGGAATTTTCGCCTTGGCCAAAAAATAGGGGTACGGGACACGCCGACGATTGTGCTCGACAATGGGCGGGTTTTGCCCGGATACTATCCTCCCAGGGTGTTGATGATATTGTTGGGGTTGCGTAAGGCCAGAAAGTGATAAACTATCCATTCTGGAAATGTTAATAATAGAAGTAATAATTTTATGCTAAGCCGTTATGTAATACCGCTCGTTATTACCATATTGATTCTGGTGCTGCTTGGGATCGGGTTGACGATGGATCCGAAGTTGATTCCATCGGTTTTGATTGGTAAGCCGGCCCCTGAGTTCGCCTTACCGACCGTGCGTAACCCAAAAATTACCTTGAGTAAATCTGACTTACAGGGAAAAGTGGTTCTGTTTAATGTTTGGGCCAGTTGGTGTACGGCTTGCAAGGAAGAACATCCGATATTTATGGAGTTGGCGCGTCGTAAAGCGGTACCTATCTATGGATTGAATTATAAAGATAAACGCAAAGACGCCTTGTCATGGTTACGCCAGCTTGGCGACCCTTACGTAGCCAGTGCCCATGATGCCAATGGTCGTGTTGGTATTGATTGGGGTGTCTATGGCGTTCCAGAGACCTTTGTCGTGGATCGCAAGGGGATCATCCGTTACAAGCATGTAGGAGCGCTGAATGCTAAAGTAGTCGAGCAAAAAATAATGCCATTAGTACGTCGATTACGGACTGAGAAGCCATAAAATATTTGCAGTGAAAAAGAAGCTTGACATGTATGTATGTCACAGGTTCTAGACTGAGGTTACGGGTTTGGTCACATCATACTTATTCCAACCATCGTTAGCAGCAAGCGGGGATCAGGCGAATCTGTTAATGAGCAGGAGCTAAGAGAGAATGAAACATCAGCAAATTATAAAAGATCCGGTATGTGGTAAGCGGATCAATCGAAACAAGGCGCATATTAAGATTACGTACAAAGGACAGGATTTTCTACTTTGTTGTCCTTTGTGCCAAGCGGAGTTCGAGAAGGATCCGGAGCAGTATATTAATCATGCGGTTCAACGATAGCATACATATGCAGGATGCCCGGTAAATTGAACTCGTTGAACGAACCGATCCAGATTGCCGGCGCCGGACCGGCAGGTTTGGCGGCGGCGATTACCATGGCCCGTGCCGGTCGCCAGGTGGTGGTGCATGAGGCCCATGCCGAAGTTGGCTACCGTTTCCGGCGTGATTTGCAGGGCCTGGAGAACTGGACCACCGAACAGGATGTGTTGCTGACCCTGGAGCAGCTGGGAATCACCACCGGGTTCGAGTTCTTGTCCTGTCGCCAGGGGACGGTATTCGACGCCTGGGATCAGGCCTATCCGGTCCATAGCAAGGAACCGTTGTTTTACATGATTGAACGGGGGCCAAACTCCGGCAGTCTGGATTCGGCCTTGCTGAGTCAGGCCCTGGACCTCGGGGTTGAAGTCCGTTTCAACAGCCGGTTGAATAAACTGCAAGGACCGGGAATACTTGCTATTGGACCCAAGGCGGCGGATGCTATCGCCGTCGGTTACCATTTCGATACCCCGGAGGCCAACGGTTTCTGGGCCATTTGCGACCATCGGCTGGCGCCTCAGGGCTATGCCTATCTGCTGATTATGAACGGCAAGGGTACGGTCAAGAGCTGTATGTTCACCGGCTTCAAGCAGGAGAAGCAGTATGTTGAACGTACCGTTGCTGCTTTCAAGCGCCTGGTTGGTCTGCAGATGCACAACCCGCAACCCCACGGCGGTGTTGGCAATTTCCGGATGCCGGCAACGGCCCTGTCTGGCGGTCACCCGGTAGTCGGTGAGTTTGCCGGTTTCCAGGATACGCTTTGGGGTTTTGGTATTCGCCACGCCATACAATCCGGGGTGTTTGCTGCCCGGAGTCTGCTGGAGGAAAAGGATTACGATATCATGTGGCAGCAGGCATTGGCACCGTTGATGAAGACTGCCATTGTAAATCGTGCGCTTTATGATCTGTTATCCAACCGTGGCTATCGTTGGTGTTTGCGCCGTCAGGAAGGCCGTGATGCCCGAGACCTTTTACACAGTCAGTACCGTCCCAGTTTGATCAAGCGCCTGTTATCACCCTGGGCCCGTGCTCGTGTTCGTAGTCAACGACGTGACCAAAGCTGCAATCACGTTGATTGCAGCTGTGTCTGGTGCCGTCGCTGTCGAGCCGATGCCGCGGAATCTGCCGCTGGATAGATTTATTAATTAATATGCCAGGAATCGAGTTAACGTAGGAGTTTATCAATGCCGGTCGAACGCAAACACTGTCAATGTCAGGACACCCAATTCCATTTCCTGACGCGGGCGTTTGAGTCTCTGCAACTGGAAGCGGCGCAACGGGAATTGTTGCTGTCACCGTTTCGGGAGACGACTGTCAGTATTCCACTTCGACCCAATCGCAATGATGACAGTGAGCTTCAGACATTCATGGGCTACCGGGTACAGCATAATCACGCCCGGGGTCCGTTCAAAGGCGGGTTACGTTTTCATCCATCCGTCAACCTGGGCGAAATCCGCGCCCTGGCCCAACTCATGACCTGGAAGACCGCGCTGGTGGATATACCCTTTGGTGGTGCCAAGGGAGGGATCGCCGTTGATACGACCCAACTCGACAGGCATGCGCTGGAAATTCTCACCAAGCGCTTTACCCAGAAGATGGTACCCGTATTCGGTGTGCATGAGGACATTCCGGCGCCGGATATCGGCACTAACCCGCAGGTGATGGCATGGATCCTCGAGGAATACAGCAAGACCCACGGTTATACCCCGGCCATTGTCACCGGCAAGCCCATAGAATTAGGCGGTTCGGCTGGCCGTCTGGAGGCGACCGGTTATGGTGTGGCATGTATCACCCGGGAGGTGGCGAGCGAGATGTCCTTGCCGATAAAGCAGGCGCGGGTAGTCATTCAGGGCTTCGGTAACGTCGGCTCGCATGCCGCCTTGAGTCTGAGCAGAATGGGTGCTCGCATTATCGCGCTCTCCGACTACCGTGGAGGGGTATATGCAGAATCCGGGATTGATGTGTCTGCCGCAGTTCGCCATGTCGCCGAAACGGAGTGGCTGGAGGGATTGCCGGAGACCGAGGCCATCAGCAATGCCGAGCTACTCGCACTACCGTGTGACTTTCTGATCCCGGCGGCGTTGGAAGCCACTATCGATTGTGACAATGCGGATACGATAAAGGCCAAGGCAGTGATCGAGGCGGCTAACATCCCGGTGACGCATCTCGCCGATACTGCCTTGCGGGACCGGGGTATCGCCGTTGTTCCGGATCTTCTGGCCAATGCCGGTGGAGTTTTGACCTCATATTATGAGTGGGTACAGAATCTCCAGGAGTTTCCCTGGGATTATGAGACGATTCTGCAACGGCTGGAAACACGCCTGCTGTCCGTCTATGAGCAAGTGCGTGACCTTGCCAGTTCCCGTCAGGTCGATCTACGGACGGCAGCCTATGAATTGGCTATCGGGCGGGTGGCCCGCGCCATCGCCTTACGGGGATTTTAGGTACATACTATTAAGGTTTCTTCATTTCACTTAACGTGATCGGTTTGAACCATCGTTTAGCGTATGGTCACGACGGCAAGTCTGGTCTGTTCACCGAAGATATAATAGTAAACGCATATTATGGGGATCGCAGTGATACGAAGCTGGAGGCGCCCATTCGTGGCACCATTGCGGATACGTACCCCGAAAAGACCTGGTGCGATCAAGACATATTTTGATTTCCGTTATACTTTACCGTA
>CAJVXG010000038.1 GCA_913009215.1 uncultured Gammaproteobacteria bacterium
TTCAAGTCTTTCGGTATACAACCCGGGGCCGAAGGCGCCTCCTAGTGTATTACCGGTTTGGGTTGGTTGGCGGATAGTTTTTTTACTGTCCAGCCATCCTTGTCCACCCGTAGTACGCTACCATCACCATCCCAGTCCGCCAGTACAATACGTATCATGGCGCGCTTATTGATTTCGAAGTGATGTTCATCCGGTCGATGGGTATGGCCATGTATCAGTAAGGTCGCATCATGCTGCTGCATGACTTGATCTATTGCCTGTTGGTTGGTATCCATGATTTCTGTCGGTTTGTTGGCCGTGACTTCCATGCTGATGCGGCGATACTTATTGAAGAGATCGATACGGTCCTGTAATGATTTCGCCAGAAACCCGGTTTGCCATCCCGGGTCGCGAACCTGTTTGCGGAATTTCTGGTATTCGACGTCGTCGGTACACAGGCTGTCCCCATGCATCAATAGTGTTGGCCGGCCATAGAGATCGAGGCGGTAGGGCTCTGTAAGGATTTTGCAACCGGTCAATGTCTCGAAGTCTTTGCCTAACAGGAAGTCGCGGTTACCCGGCAGGATATACACCGGAACCCCCCGGGAGGTTAGTGCCTGCAGGGCCTCGGTGATGGGTCGATATTCTTCTGTCATGGCGATATCATCGCCGACCCAGAACTCATAAAAATCCCCCAGAATATACAGGGCATCGGCAGAAACGGCATCCTGCTTGAGAAAATCCAGAAATAATTCGGTTATCAATGGACGTTTGCTGCAGAGATGCAGATCGGAAATAAAGAGCGTAGCCATTAACTCATGTTTATGGAGGATATGTTCTCAATCACGATTTCCGCCAGGGGCACGTCTTTAAACCCTAGGCTGTTGCCAGCCGGTACGCCCTTGATCTGGTCGACGACACTCATGCCGTCAGTGATCCGGCCGAAGACACAATAGCCCCAGCCCTCCGGTGTTGCTGCCGAATAGTTCAGGAAGTCGTTATCGGCAACATTGATAAAAAACTGGCTGCTGGCGGAATGTGGGTCACTGGTGCGGGCCATGGCAATGGTGCTACAGATATTGCGTAGGCCATTATTGGCCTCGTTGGTAATGGCGGCCCGCGCCGGTTTCTGGTTCAGCCCCGTGGTGTAGCCGCCGCCCTGGATCATAAAATTGTCGATTACCCGGTGTATCAAGGTGCCATTATAGAATCCATCCTTAACGTAGTGCAGGAAATTCGCTACCGTCTTCGGTGCATGCTGGTTGTCCAACTCGATAATAATGGATCCATAGTTGGTTTTCATGTGGGCAGTGGGTAATGGCTGTATCATGGTGTTACTGGCCTCATTAATGGGTCATGCCTATTAAAAGCTTAATTTGATAAATTAACTTGATTTTCGTCGACTTGCGAGGACAGCGCAAGGATAAGGTATGTTGTCCCCTATGGCCAAAGATTGCCGGATTTGGGCCTCGGCAGGCTTTCGGATACCATCGGCCCGTTGTGAGCATTCATGTCAGGTCATCATGCTACAGATTTACAATAGTTTGAGCCGGAAAAAACAGCCCCTGAAGCCCATCAGAGAGGGCAAGGTGGGTATGTATGTCTGCGGCATGACGGTCTATGACTACTGCCACCTGGGCCATGCCCGCGTCATGGTGGCCTTCGATATTGTTGCCCGTTATCTGCGTTTTGCCGGATATGAAGTGGATTATGTCCGTAACATCACCGATATCGATGACAAAATTATTGCTCGCGCCAATGAGAGGTCAGTAGATATCGATGGCCTGACCGAGGAGTTTATCCAGGCCATGCACGAGGATGCCGAGGCCCTGGGGGTGTTGCCGCCGGACCGCGAACCCCGCGCCACCCGACACATCGGCGAGATTATTGTCATGATCCAGTCCCTGCAGGACCGGTGCCTGGCCTACGTCGCCGGCAATAATGACGTCTATTATGATGTCAGCCAGTTTGCTGATTATGGCAAGCTGTCCGGCAAACAGACCGAGGATTTGCGGGCCGGCGCCCGGGTGGAGATAGAGACGGCCAAAGAGGATCCGCTTGATTTTGTATTATGGAAGGCCGCCAAGCCAGACGAACCGGCCTGGCCATCACCATGGGGCCCCGGTCGACCCGGATGGCATATCGAGTGCTCCGCCATGTCCACACATTGCCTGGGTAATCATTTTGATATTCATGGCGGCGGTATGGATCTGCAATTTCCGCATCACGAGAACGAGATTGCGCAGAGTGAGGGCGCTACCGGCGACACCTTCGTCAACATCTGGATGCACAACGGTTTTGTCCGTGTCGATGACGAGAAAATGTCGAAGTCGCTGGGTAATTTCTTCACCATTCGTGAAATCCTGCAGCGCTACGACCCGGAAGTGGTGCGTTATTTTATCCTCAACAGTCATTATCGCAGCCCGCTACATTATTCCGACCAGCACCTGGATACGGCCCGCTCCGCATTGAGTACCCTGTACACGGCCCTGCGTAACTCCGGTGTTTCTGATGACACGGCAGTGGACGATGCGGCCCATGGTAATAATACGATCCAGCCGGGTGATTACCATGACCGTTTTCGCCAGGCCATGGACGACGATTTCAATACCGCCGGGGCCATAGCCGTATTGTTCGATCTGGCGCATGATATAAACCGCGTGGAGTGTGATAGTACCGGGGCCTTGCAGCGACTGGGAGGTTGTCTGCGCAGACTGGGCGGCATCCTGGGTCTGTTGCAACGCCCGCCACAGCACTTTTTGCAGGGCAGTACTACTGCTGTGGGTGGGCTGTCCTCGGCCCGTATCGAGGAAATGATCGAATTACGCCAGCAGGCACGCCGGAACCGGGACTGGGCCGAGGCCGACCGCTTGCGGGACGAACTGCTGGAGCACGGCGTCACTCTGGAGGACAATGCTGGCGACACCCTGTGGCGTCGCGAATAGCCTATGAGATTCTGGAAGCTTCCGGCATATGCCGATAAAATTTATTATGGTCCATCTATTGACCCGGTGCATACTTATAAGTAACTTCTCATACAGGGGATAGAACCAGATAAGTGCCCGTTTTTCGGGCTTTTTTTTATTTTGCTGGAGTTGGACGTGGTATTAACCGGTGCTGAAATTTTCACCAAAAGCCTGAAAGACGAGGGTGTCGAATTTATATTCGGCTATCCGGGCGGGGCCGTGCTGCATATCTATGATGCCCTGTTCAAGCAGGAAAAGGTGAAGCATATCCTGGTGCGGCACGAGCAGGGTGCGACCCACGCGGCCGATGGCTACGCGCGGGCGACCGGCAAGACCGGTGTGGTGCTGGTGACCTCCGGTCCCGGCGCCACCAATGCCGTTACCGGCATTGCCACGGCCTACATGGATTCCATCCCGATGGTGGTATTTACCGGTCAGGTTGCCTCTGAGTTGATTGGTGACGATGCCTTTCAGGAGGTCGATGCCGTTGGCATTACCCGGCCGTGCGTGAAACATAATTTCCTGGTGAAGGACGTCCGCGACCTCGCTACCACGATCAAGAAGGCCTTCTATATTGCCTCCACCGGACGGCCAGGCCCGGTCGTGATTGATATCCCGAAAGATATTACTGCTGAGCGCTGTGAATACAGCTACCCCAAGGCCATTACCATGCGCTCCTATGCGCCGACAGTGAAGGGCCATCCAGGGCAAATCAAGCGCGCCGTCGATTTATTATTGAACGCCAGGCGGCCGATGATTTATACCGGCGGCGGGGTCATTGCCGCCAACGGCAACAAGGAGCTGACCAGGCTGGTACAGATGCTGGGTTATCCCTGCACCAATACCCTGATGGGCCTGGGCGCTTATCCGGCAACCGATCCCCTGTTTGTGGGTATGCTCGGTATGCACGGTACCTATGAGGCCAATATGGCCATGCACGAATGCGATGTATTGCTGACCGTAGGCGCCCGTTTTGACGATCGCGTCACCGGTGACCTGAACAAGTTTTGCCCGCAGGCACGTATTATTCATATTGATATCGATCCGGCCTCCATCTCCAAGAATGTCCCGGTGGAGATCCCCATTGTCGGCAGTGTCGAAACAGTACTGACCGAGATGCTGAAAATGCTGGAGGCCAGTAAGAAGAAACCGGATGCCGATGCCCTGAAGAACTGGTGGCACCGTATTGACGATTGGCGTGCCATGGAGTGTCTGAACTACGAGCAGAATGACGTGTTGATCAAACCGCAGTACGTGGTTGAAACCCTGTACAAGATTACTGATGGCGATGCCATTGTCACCTCCGACGTGGGTCAGCATCAGATGTGGGCGGCGCAGTTTTACAAGTTTAACAAGCCACGTCGCTGGATCAGCTCCGGCGGCCTCGGCACCATGGGCTTTGGTATGCCGGCAGCCATGGGCGCACAATTGGCCTATCCGGATTCGCTGGTGGCCTGTATTACCGGTGAGGCCAGTATCCAGATGTGTATCCAGGAGCTGTCGACCTGCAAGCAATATGGTTTGCCGATCAAGGTATTGGTCCTGAACAACCGCTACATGGGTATGGTGCGTCAGTGGCAGGAATTCTTTTATGATCGTCGTTACTCGCATTCCTATATGGATGCCTTGCCGGATTTCGTGAAACTGGCGGAGAGCTACGGTCACATCGGTATGTTGATTGAAAAACCGGGCGATGTTGAAGGCGCCATCAAAGAGGCATTGAAGCAAAAGGACCGTATGGTGTTTATGGATTTCATTACCGACCAGAAGGAGAACGTGTTCCCGATGATCGAGGGTGGCAAGGGCCATCACGAGATGCGTCTTGGTCCGTGTTCAGCGGTTGTTCCCACCGACCGCGAACTGGCTTAAATCCCATGCGTCATATTATTTCTATTTTGCTGGAGAACGAAGCCGGTGCCCTGTCGCGGGTCGCCGGCCTGTTTTCGGCGCGTGGGTATAATATCGAGTCGCTGTCGGTGGCGCCGACAGAAGACGAAACCCTGTCTCGTTTGACGCTGGTGACCCGGGGATCGGACGAAATCGTCGAACAAATCACCAAGCAACTCAACAAGCTGGTCGATGTGGTGCGATTGCAGGAACTGACGGAAGGCCCGCACATCGAACGTGAGATGATGCTGATCAAGATCAAGGCCTCAGGTAAAGACCGCGAGGAAAGCAAACGCATCGTCGATATTTTTCGCGGCCATATTATTGATGTCACCGAGACCACCTACACCATCGAATTGACCGGTAACTGCAACAAGCTCAATGCGTTTTTACAGGCGCTGGGATCGGTCGATATTATCGAGGTGGTTCGTTCCGGTGTTTCCGGGATCGCGCGCGGCGACAAGGGCCTGCGTGTCTGAACCATATTTCCTAAATTATATATTTTAAAGACTAGAGGTTAATGATGAAGGTTTTTTACGACAAAGATGCCGATCTGGAAGTGATCAAGGGCAAGGCAGTGGCTATTATAGGGTATGGCTCCCAGGGGCATGCGCACGCCAACAACCTGAAGGACAGCGGTGTTAATGTGGTTGTCGGTCTTCGCGAGGGTTCCGGTTCCTGGGCCAAGGCCGAACAGGCCGGCCTCACGGTGAAATCCATTGCCGATGCCACCAGGGATGCCGATGTCGTCATGATGCTGTTGCCGGACGAGAAACAGGCGGCGGTATACAAGGATCAAATCGAACCAAACCTGAAACAGGGTGCGGCACTGGCCTTTGCCCACGGATTTAATATCCATTTTGAATTCATTAAACCGAAAGCCGATATGGACGTGTTTATGGTGGCGCCCAAGGGCCCCGGTCACCTGGTTCGTTCGACCTTCTCTGGTGGTGGTGGCGTACCCTGTTTAATCGCAATCCATCAGGATGCCAGCGGCCAGGCCCGTGACATTGCCTTGTCTTATGCCTCCGCCATCGGCGGTGGTCGTGCCGGTATTATTGAAACCACGTTCCGTGAAGAAACCGAAACCGATCTCTTTGGCGAGCAGACGGTATTGTGTGGTGGCGCCACGGCGCTGGTGCAGGCCGGTTTTGAGACCCTGGTCGAGGCCGGTTATGAGCCGGAGATGGCCTACTTTGAATGTCTGCACGAACTGAAACTGATCGTCGATCTGATGTATGAGGGTGGTATTGCCAATATGCGTTACTCTATCTCCAATACTGCGGAATATGGCGACCTGACCCGTGGTCCCCGGATTGTCAATGAACAGACCAAGGCCGAGATGAAAAAGATCCTGCAAGAGATCCAGTCTGGTGAGTTTGCCAGGGAGTGGATGGCCGAGAACGAAACCGGGGGCAAGCGCTTCCCGGAAATGCGCAGCAAGGCCGCCAGACACCAGATTGAAGAGGTCGGCACGCGCCTGCGCGATATGATGCCCTGGATCAAGGCCAACAAAATCGTCGACAAGACCAAGAACTGATTTTTAGAAAATGGCGAATGGCAAGCACCCGTTAATTGCCCGAGAGGGCTGGGTCCATGTGGGTATTGTTGTGGCGGCAGCCGCGACAGTGCATTATTACCTGGGGTATTACTGGGCCATCCCGTTCTGGTTGATCGTGGTTTTTGTCGGCCAGTTCTTTCGCGACCCCCACCGCAAGATTCCGGCGGAGCCGCTGGGCATCATCTGTCCCGCGGATGGCAAGGTCATCAAGGTCGATACGGTCGAAGACCCGTATCTGAAACGCACTGCGCAACGCGTCAGTATTTTCATGAATGTATTCAATGTGCATGCCAATCGTAGCCCCACGGAAGGCAAGATCAGGGAGCGCTGGTACCACCCGGGTAAATACTTCAATGCCTCATTTGACAAGGCATCGTCGGAAAACGAGCGCAATGCCTTGTGGATCCAGACCGACGAGAAAGACGATGTCGTCGTGGTGCAAGTGGCTGGCTTGTTGGCGCGGCGTATCCTTTGTTATGTACAACCGGGCGAGCGTATTGGTCAGGGCGAGCGTTACGGGTTTATCCGTTTCGGTTCCCGGGTAGATGTCTATTTGCCGGAAAACAGTAAAATCAAGGTATCTTTAGGCGACAAAGTGAAGTCCGGGACGGATATTATTGCTATGCTAATACACTAGATATCTTTAGAGGACAAGGATCTCTGATGAACGACAAACCCATCAAGGGTCGGCGCCGCGGCATTTACCTGCTGCCCAACCTGTTTACCACCGCGGGTCTGTTCGCCGGTTTCTACGCCATTGTCCAGGCCATGAACGACAATTTCATTCATGCCGCTATAGCGATTTTTATTGCCTTGTTAATGGACGGTATGGACGGTCGTATTGCCCGCTGGACCCATACCGAGAGTGACTTTGGCGCCGAATACGATAGCCTGGCCGACATGGTGTCTTTTGGTCTGGCGCCGGCGCTGGTGATATATTCCTGGGCCTTAAGTGACCTCGGCAAGCTGGGCTCCCTGACCGCTTTCCTGTTTGCTGTCTGTGCCGCCTTGCGTCTGGCGCGATTCAATACCCAGCACGGCATTGCCGATAAGCGATTTTTCCGTGGCCTGCCGAGTCCGGCCGCCGCCGTCTTTGTTGGCAGTTTGGTGTGGGTGCTGCAGGGCTATATGGACCAGGGGGTGATATTTGATACCGCCTTGCTTGATGCCGTTGCCATTATAGTGACCCTGCTTGCTGGTGGCCTGATGGTCAGCAATATTCCTTACCACAGCTTCAAGGAACTGAACCTTAAGGGGCGCGTGTCTTTCGTCAGTATCCTGGGGGTCCCCCTGGTGATTGTGTTAATTATGCTGAATCCGCCGCTGGTGCTGTTTTTGATGCTACTGGTTTATGTTCTCTCCGGCCCGCTGCAGCTATTGGTGCGCTGGTTCAGAGATGCCCCGGGCAAGGATGCAAAAAACAACTCAAAGAACCTTTGAATTTTTCCGTTTATGAGTTTATAGTTTAAGAATAATGCAATACATGAACGACAAGACGGTACATATCTACCACGCAGAACCCCGATCTGCGTCGTTTTCGCATGCCCTCCTGCCTGGCCTGCTGCTGCGCTGCGGCGCATAATACCCCTATATCCAACAAAACAAGTTCTATTTATTTTTATTTTCCCCGGTGTTCATCATGCGGGAGAATAAGCATAGTAACGATTAATACTGGAACAAGATCATGAGCAAATCATTGATTATATTTGATACTACCTTGCGCGACGGTGAGCAGAGCCCCGGCGCTTCCATGACACAGGACGAAAAGGTGCGTATTGCCAAGATCCTGGAGCGCATGCAGGTGGACGTTATCGAGGCCGGTTTCCCGATTGCCAGTCCTGGCGATTTCGAGGCGGTCAAGGCGGTGGCCTCAGTGGTAAAAGACAGCACGGTTTGTGGCCTGGCGCGCGCCACCGAGGCCGATATTGACCGCGCCGCCGAGGCCATTAAACCGGCCGCGTCAGGGCGCATCCATACCTTTATCGCCACCTCACCCATCCACATGAAAGAAAAATTACGCATGGAGCCGGATGAGGTGCTGGAACGCGCCGTCTGGGCGGTAAAGCGGGCCCGGCAATACACCGACAATGTCGAATTCTCGCCGGAGGACGCCGGCCGTTCCGATGTCGATTTTCTTTGCCGCATACTGGAGGCGGTGATTGATGCCGGTGCCGGTACCGTCAATATCCCGGATACGGTTGGTTACAATATGCCCGGCCAGTTTGGCAACCTGATCAAGACCCTGATCGAACGCGTACCGAATTCCGATAAGGCGGTGTTCTCCGTGCATTGCCACAACGACCTTGGTTTGGCCGTGGCCAATTCATTGTCGGCGGTGCTCACTGGCGCACGCCAGGTCGAATGCACTATCAACGGTCTTGGCGAACGTGCCGGTAATGCCTCGCTGGAGGAAGTCGTTATGGCGGTACGCACACGTCAGGACGTGTTCCAGTGCGACAGCAATATCGACACCACGCAAATTGTGCCGGCCAGCCGCCTGGTATCGAACATTACCGGTTTTCCGGTGCAACCGAACAAGGCCATCGTTGGCGCCAATGCCTTTGCCCACGAGTCCGGTATCCACCAGGATGGCGTCATCAAGAAGCGCGAGACCTACGAGATTATGCGCGCCGAAGACGTCGGTTGGGCCACCAATCGTATGGTATTGGGCAAGCATTCCGGGCGAAACGCCTTCCGCCAACGCATGCAGGAACTGGGCTTCGAATTCGAATCCGAAGATGCACTGAACTCGGCCTTCTCCCGTTTCAAGGACCTGGCCGACAAGAAGCACGAAATCTTCGACGAGGATTTGCAGGCCCTGGTGACAGAAACCGGCATTGAGCAAAGCAACGAACAATTCAGCCTGGTGTCCCTCAGGGTGTGCTCGCAAACCGGTGAAACGCCGCAGGCCGATATTGTGTTAATGATCGATGGCCAGGAGCGGAAAACCAGCGGTGATGGCAGTGGCCCGGTCGATGCCGCCTTCAGGGCCATTGAGAATGTCATCAACAGCGGTTGCCAGTTGCAGTTGTATTCGGTAAACAATATCACCAGTGGTACGGACTCACAGGGCGAGGTGACGGTACGGCTGGAGAAGGGCGGGCGCATCGTTAACGGTCATGGCGCCGACACCGATATTGTTATTGCGTCGGCCAAGGCCTATATCAATGCCCTGGACAAGATCGTGGCGCCGGAGGATCGCGCCCACCCGCAATCGGGCCAGGCCATCTAGCCGAGGTCGTCAAACCGACAGGGGCCGGAGCCACCAGGCCGGTTTACTGGGGCTTGGTGACTTCGTGTAATTTGGCGCGGGCCTTGTCGGCGATGCCCTTGACCTGGCTCTTGGCCTTTTCTTGCAACGAACGATCGCGGAAGGGATTGCTCAGCAGTGAATCACCACGGCCATAGTTTGTACCCAGCGGGAAGGCGATGGCGGCGCCGATCAGCAGTCCCAGGATTAATGTCTTGAGATTTTTCATCATGAGGAAGGTCGCTTTTGATTATTGGATACGGTCTATTATAGAGCTTCTGTAGCGTGTTACCAATTCTATCGGGCCTCTGCAAGCAGTGCGGGAATGCGCTATGATTAGGCCATCCAGGGCTATTTTTAAGGCATATCATGGCAGTCAATGAGGCATTACGCCGGCAATATCTACAGTATATGGGTATCACCAGTTGGCAAAAGCGCAGCGTTGTGCCGACAGACACGCCCAGGGAAGTGGTTGCCGAGCTTGTGGAGGTGTCAGAAACTGTAGAAGCGGACGCAGCCGCTGTTGTGCCCGATGTCCATAAACTGGATTGGCCGGCACTGACAGAATCCATCTTGTCCTGCCGGCGATGTGAACTGCATAGCAAACGTAAACAGGCCGTTGTCGGCGTTGGTGACCACAATGCCGACTGGATGTTTGTCGGCGAGGCGCCGGGGGCGGAAGAGGATCGCCAGGGCGAGCCCTTTGTCGGCCCGGCCGGCAAGTTACTCAACGCCATGTTGTTTGCGCTTGGATTAAAACGTGCCGATGTCTATATCGCCAACGTGCTGAAGTGCCGGCCACCACAGAACCGCGACCCGCAAGCGAATGAGGTCGAACAATGCGAGCCCTATTTGTTGCGCCAGATTGAACTAATCCAGCCACACGTCATAGTGGCCCTCGGGCGTCATGCCGCCCACAGCCTGTTAAAAACGGACAAGGCGCTGAATAAAATGCGCGGTGAAAAAATGTTGTACCACGACATCCCCACGGTCGTGACCTATCATCCGGCCTATCTGCTGCGCAATCCGGCCGACAAGGCCAAGGCCTGGCAGGACCTGTGCCTGGCCAAGGGCATAGTCGAGGTCTCATGAGCGCCGTTGTCTCCAATGTCTTTCCCGTGGTTCGGCCCATGAAGGCCGATGATGTGCAATGGGTCTATGCGGTGGAGAAGGTGGCCTACGATTTTCCGTGGACGGAACACATCTTTCACGATTGCCTGCGCGTCGGTTATTACTGCTCGGTGCTGGAGTGCAACGATGGTTTGATTGGTCACGGCATTATGTCTACCGGGGTCGGCGAGTGTCACATGCTCAATATCTGTATCCACCCGGATTACCAGCGTCAGGGCTTTGGTAACAAGCTGGTGTGTTACCTGCTGGACCTGGCCTACTGGCAAAAGGTGAGGCATGCCTATCTCGAGGTACGCCAGTCCAATAATGGCGCTATTCGCCTGTACGAACGTTTGGGTTTTGAGGT
>CAJVXG010000039.1 GCA_913009215.1 uncultured Gammaproteobacteria bacterium
AGCGGTTCAGGCTGTTGTCAATTTGTTTCAGGCTCTGTTCGATGCGAAACCGGGGATTGATCTCAACCCCCTGTGATACGGGTTCCGGTACCGGCTGCCCCGTTTTTTTTCCTTGTTGTTCTATCAGCAGCTTGAAATTCCGATCCAGTCCATCCAGAACCTCTGGCGCCAGGGGAGAATTGCTTTGTTGCAATGCTGACCAGAGTCCCCGGACAGTGCCCAGTAGCTCTCGTGAATCATACACCACCTGTTTCAAGCCGCTGACACTGCCCAGTTCTGCCACCGAGCAGCGCATAGCGGGTAACTGTATTGTGGCGTTGGTTTCGTCGGTTCGTTCTGACCAATGGCAAGCAATAAAATCGCTATCAAAGGGGTCGGGGGGCGAGTCGAAATCGGCATCAGTTCGCGCCTTGTCTTTGGCCTGTTTGGTATTCCCGGTAGGCAACAGGCCGACCGGTCGTTCGGGATCCAATAGATTCTTTTCGATGATCTCGTCCATCATTCTTGACTTGTCCGCTTTACATACCGTTTCTTCAAACATGGTGGCCTTCCTGGAACATTTTATTGGAAATAGCGTCATTATTGACAATAGACGTCTGTCGGCGAGACGCCACCGTTGGTAAGCTCTAGTGTGAACTGGATCACACAATTGGCATCGATAACCGGATCTCCTGGAAAACAGTGAAAAATGATCCTGATTTATGCAATGATTTGATATTGGATCGATATCGAAAAGATGTAATGAATTTCTTTGAAATCCTGCTGAGTCTGTTCCTGATATTTGGATTTATCTATTGGGTGGATGCCATGCGCGCCAGGGGTATTGCCCGGCTGAGTGGCAAGGTTGCCTGTGACAAAGCCGGGCTTATTTTTCTCGACGATACGGTTGTCTTACACAAGATTCGCTTTCGTCGGGATGGGCTGGGGCGACTGGGGATACATCGTAAATATTGTTTTGAGTTTACCAGCGACGGGAGCCAGCGTTATAACGGCGAGATCCACATGTTTGCCAAACATGTGGTGAACCTGACCATGGAACCGTACCGTATACCCTGATACTAGTTTTTCAGGTCGTGGATGGTGGCCGCGGGTTTTTGTGCCGACATCCGTTGCTTGTGTCGTGATAGCACAATACCTGTCAGGAAAATGGCGAGGGTGCCGATGACGGTGGTCATAAAACCGTGCAGCGGATTGGCCCAGCTTACCCCCCATTTCTGCGAGAACACCGCCCAGATAATGACCAGTAGCCCTATCACCATACCGATGATAGCTTGGGGCGAGCGTGCACGACGCGAAAGGGCAGCGAGTAAAAACAGGCCCAGCATGCCACCGGAAAAAATCCCGGCCAGAATCCACCAGGTATCGAGAGCGTTCTTGATAGAGATCATTAGCAGTGCCATAGCGGTACCCAGCACCCCCAAAATAATAGTGGCGGTTCGCAGAAAACGCAGACATTGCTTGTCGTTGGCCGCAGGTTTTATAAATCGCTTATAGACATCGCTCATCAGGATGGTGGCTGAGGAATTCATGGAGGTATCAATCGAACTCATGGCCGCGGCAAACAGTGCGGCGATTAACAGGCCGGTAATACCATGGGGTAAATTGGTGACAATAAAGTAAGGGAAAATCCGGTCTGCCACGGCGGCCGATTTTAATGTACCGGGTAATAACCCGGGTTGCGCCGCATAGAAGGAAAAAAGCGCACTACCAATAAACAGAAACATCAGGCTGACCGGTATATAGATGAGTGCCCCGATCCAGACTGATTGCTGTGCCGCCCTGGTTGATTTTGCCGTATGGTAACGCTGCACATAGGACTGATCGATACCAAAGTTTTGCAGGTTAATGACTACCCCATAAATAAAGATTACCCAAAAGGTTGGTGCCGTAAGATCGGCAGCAAAAGAACCCAAAGAAAATTTTTGGGCATTCTGGGCGATGCTGAATAGCTGACCGGGCCCTTCCGGCATGTTGAAAACCAGCAATAACACGCATGCCAGTGCTCCAAGTGTCAGAATGACGCTTTGCATGGCGTCGGTCCAGATCACCGCCTCAATACCACCAATCACGGTGTACAGGGTAACGAGCATTCCCGTGACTATTATTATGGTAATGATATCCCAGCCCGTGAGTCTCTCCAGCGCCAGTGCCACCAGGAACATAATGGTGCCCATGCGCGCCAGTTGCGTCAGCAGATAGAACGTCGCGGCATACAAGCGTGCCCAGACACCGAATCGTCGTTCCAGGTAGGCATAGGCCGATATATCTTCAGAGCTTCTGTACAGGGGAACGAACCATCGGCTGGCGACATAGGCGGCGATGGGTAGCGACAGGGAGAAGGCGAAGGCCGACCAGTTGCTGGCATAGGCCTTGCCCGGCAGCGCCAGAAAGGAGATGGACGACAAGTAGGTACCAAAGATGGAGAGTCCCACTACCCAGCCGGGGAGGCGATGGTGGGCCGAGGTAAAGCCCTCGGCCGATTTGGCACGCCGATAAAATACGGCACCAAAGGCGACAACAGCCAGTACATAAATAATTAGTACAGCGTGATCGATGATATTCATATATCAGGCCAAAGCCGGTTTCTTATTGTAATGATTTTCATTGTCCGATGATTATTACCAACGATCAACTATAGTTTGGATGTTAATTTATAAAATATCTGCGAATTTATCAAAAGGGACACAAATATGAAAAAAACTACGTTGGTTCTATTTTGCATGGCCTACTTTATCAGTCTGGATGTTCTGGCCTTTAGCACATTCAAGAAAAAGCATCTCGTGGGCATTAAATCGGTTGCCATTGTCAGCGTCTATACTAATGTGCCTTATCTGGAGCTGGCAAAGCAAGCGCCCAGAACCAGGATAATAAGAAATGATGCCTTCCCGGATGCGGGTCGATCCCATTGGGATATGCCTCAACGTAGCACCAATAATCAAGTCCAGACTATTAAAAAGCCGGTAAGGCTGGACGAAGAACATCTGCCCGAACTGCATCAATATATTCTTCAGTCCTTTACTAAAGTATTCAGGGATGCAGGCTGGACGGTGCTCGATCATTCACAGTTGATGGCATCAACGGGATACAAGAAGTTTATGGCCGGCGTTTACGATCGATCACAGCGCACCTGGTGGGGCAGGAATCATGATTGGCTGCCGATGCAGGGGATGACGGTGTACCAAATAAACAAGCTATATCGGGAGGACCGTCGTGCCGGTGCATTTAGTAAGGAGCTGGGCGTGGATGCCGTGGCGTCTATTGAGTGTGGACTTAAATTTCGTCCTTATAATGCCTTTGGCGGCCTGGGTTCTGCTGTCGCCAGGACACGCTGTCGTGTGTACATGGTTACAGATAAGGGGAAATATGCCATTTATGGAATCAATGTGAATCGTTGGCACGCTTCCAATTCCAAAGAACGTGTAAAAATGTACGATGGTGAGATTAATGTGGGTCCCGAGAAAAGCAAGAGAATGATGAAGCAGGCACTGGATCGGAACTTCCGGTACTACGCAAAAAAAATCAGCAAGACGGTTAAAAAATAATGATCGGTTGTCTTTATTCCATACGGCGATAACCATGAATGTCGTTGATTTAAATCCTGAGACAGGAGGAAGGTCTTACCAGATATCGTCGTCAAAGACCGATTTTTTACGCTTGGTCGGAACATAACGGGCAATATGCGCTTTCATGATTTTCTGAAATCGCTCCTTGCCGCGTGGTTGTTTGGCGTAGGCATCGAGTTGTGTGCCTACGGCTTCCATTAGTTTCTGTAGCCGTTTGTCCGGGTCCGGGTGGGTATTAAACATGAGCGTCAGTTTGGTATCCTTGGGATTAATAGCCGACAGGCGTTGCAGTACGGTAGCCATGCCAAAGGGTTCGTAGCCGGCGCGGGCAGCCAGCACCACACCCATGCGGTCGGCAGCGTATTCGTCTTTTTTGTCCAGCCCCCGACTAAAGGCCTCGGTACTGGAGTTGACAAGGTACTTGTAGTTGCCACTGCCTTTTTCTTCAGCCATTTTGTTTAATCTTTTACGACCGATATCGGCCAATGACTGTTTCCGGATGGTTCGCAGGACATGCTTGCGTACCGCGTGGCTGATCTCATGGGCCAAAATACCGGCCAGTTCGGATTCATCGCGCAGCATCATGAGCAGACCCCGAGTGATCAGGATATAACCGCCAGGGGTAGCGAAGGCATTAATGGTGTCGGTATCAATGACACCGAAGTGCCACGGCAGATTCGGTCGTTCGGTTTGCAGGGCAACCCATTTGCCGACACGATTGACGTATTGCTGTAACTCGGGGTCGTTCACCAGGGGGGTAGCACCAAGGATCTTGGCGGCGATGCCTTGTCCCATCTGTATTTCGACCTTTTTGGAAATCGGTTTAAAGCGTTTCAATTTTTCCAGACCAAACAACGCATAACTGTTTGCAGGGACAAGCAGCATGATGAGCAATAGACCGGTATATCGAATCAGGGCACCAGGCATTATTCTCTCTTACGATCCTTTTTCAGATACGGCACTTTGGTGGCAATGAGCTGATTCTTTTCGGCAAAGCTGAGGGCGTCGGTGGCCACTACCATGAATTCGTCCATGGCTTTTACGGCCGTATGATCGGCCTTGGCGTCCCGAATCTGGGCCGCCTCAAGACCGCGAATCCCGGTTGCCGCCGTGATTCCCTTATTGGCCTGTTTCCCGGAGAAACTGCCAAACAAACGTCCCAGACCAAAATAACCGGAATTATTTTTACGACGACCGTCACCAATACGCACCTGGTGCAAACGTAACCAGCCTGTTTTGCTGTCCTCGGTTTTGACGTGCACCCAGGAACCAAGACGATTGATAATGTCCAGTTTCTGTTTCTTGTTGATATTGGTGACCACTTTTGAGTCGATGGAGGGTTGTTCACGCATATCGATCTTGAGGCGGGCGCTA
This sequence comes from uncultured Gammaproteobacteria bacterium, assembly GCA_913009215.1. Classification (GTDB taxonomy): domain Bacteria; phylum Pseudomonadota; class Gammaproteobacteria; order Acidiferrobacterales; family CAJVXG01; genus CAJVXG01. Next base: position 4,938 of record CAJVXG010000039.1, read on the forward strand.
CCCGCTTCGCCGAACCCTGTCAGGGGTGTGGCGAGGAGCCATGCTCCGAGTATCCATATCAGAATCTGTTTTCTGTTGTCCATATCGGTTCGTAGAGCCTGATTTTTTTTGCCTTGCCTTTCAGGGCAAACTCGCCCCGATCCTTGAATTTCAATCGATTCTTGCAGGCCTCATAAACGGCTTGTGACACCAATACCCGGCAGACATCGCGGGTTGCTCCTTCAATACGACTGGCAATATTGACCGTATCGCCAATGACAGTATAGTCCTGTCTGTAAGCGGCGGCACCTATAAATCCGACAATGGCGGCACCGCTGTGGATGCCAATACCTATATCGAAATTATCTACCGTATCTCCCAATGTTTTCCTGAAATTCAACAGGTTTTGCTCCATGTCCCGGGCGGCGCAAAGAGCCCGGTAAACATGATCCGACTGCGGTGTTGGCGCCCCCCAGAAGGCCATAATGGCGTCACCCATGTATTTATCCAGGGTGCCCTGGTGCCGGAAAATGGTTTCGACTTGCAGGGAAAAATAGTCATTGAGCAGCTGCACAATCTCCTGTGCCGATTTCTGTTCTGATAGCGATGTAAATCCCCGGATGTCCGAGAACAATACGGTAATATCCTGTTTCTGGCCCTGCTCGTTGATCGCCGGTGCTGTTTCATTTGCCAATTGTTGCACTACCCTGGGGTCGAGAAAGCGCCCGAACTGGCTGGTGACATGTTGGCGCCGTGATTTCTCAAGAATAAAACCTCTGGCGGTTCCAAGAAAATAAAACAGCCACGTGACAATGAGTACGCTGACTACCGGGAGGTGAGTAAAATATTGTAAAACAACCCAGCGCGACAGCAGCACAATCAGGGTTGTTGTTAGCAACAACAGGACCCCCAGCTTGATTGGACCCCACAGGCGCTGAAATGCGATCAGAATCGATAGCAGTAGTGCCGCCAACAGGGCCGGTACGGAATATCCCGGCAGACTGGAGATGGCGTCATTGTTTTTCAGGTTGTCGATGGTGGTAGCCAGTACCTCGACACCGGGAAATTCCGCATTCATTGGTGAGGTGTGAACGTCGCCAAGGCCGGTGGCAGTGCTGCCTACGATGATAATCTTGTTCTGGAATTCATCGCGAGGCCGTTTATTTCTGCCGATATCGTGGTAGATGTCATAGTAAGAGTAATAGGTATAAGAGAAACGTGGTCCGTGCCAGAGTAAACGCAGTTTTTGTACCGTGGGTAGTTTGTAGCCAAGATCGCCCGCAACCTTTAATGGCAGGGATGGAATACGCCAGCCTTCCATATCCATATACAGAGGAGAGCGTCGAATAATACCATCGCTGTCGGGTTCGGCATTGATCAAGCCCATGCGCCCGGTTTTGCGTATGACCGGCAAGGGTAGCAGCAGGGGAGCGGATGCCATGTCGTTGGCGTCATCCCTGATTTTTTCTATGTTTTCCAGATTTTTTAACAAAAAACCCCGTTTCTTTTCTTTGTTGTCGGGTTCAAGATGTAACATGGCCAAATAGACGTTTGGAGATTTTTTTACCGTATTAACAAAGTACCAGTCATCGTCCGGCTTGTCCTTGTGTGGTTCCACAATTAACAAATCAAAGATGATGGCCTTTGGTTTTTGCTTTAAAAGACTTTTAATTAATCTGGCATGGGTTGCCCGCGACCAGGGAAAACGCCCGTAAGCCGGCGCCATTTTTTCCAGGGAATACTCGTTGATATCGATAATAACGATATCGGGGTCCGGCGGCTCGACCTGGGCCAGACCACGCAAGTGCCAATCCAGCACCTTATGCTCCAGGTGCTGCATGACGCCCCAGTTAAAAAAGGCCCATACACCCAGTAGCCACAATAATATGGCTGCCGGATATAGGAAATATTGATGCAGGATTTTTTGTTTCATTGCCCGATATTATATTTAATAATATAGAACTGTCGTTATTTTCTATAACCTTAGTAAAATCCAGCCAGGAATACACTTTATTTGGGAAATGAATGCCTGAAGTATTAGAAACAATCCATAGCGAAAGCGGCCTGATGGTCCGGGACCTCGTTATCGGCGACGGTAAGCGGGCTAGCGGTCGCGGTCAGACCGTCACGGTACATTACACGGGCTGGCTGGAAGACGGCACCGAGTTTGATTCCAGTGTCTCCCGCAATGAACCATTCAAATTTCCGTTGCAGGTTGGCTATGTGATTCCGGGATGGGACGAGGGGATTATTGGTATGAAAGTGGGCGGCAAACGCAAACTGACGATACCAGGGCACCTGGCTTACGGTGAGGTGGGTGCTGGCAAGATGATCCCGGAAAATGCAACCTTGATCTTTGAAATAGAGCTACTACATATTAGTGAATGAATAATTCACTTACTGTAAAACAAGCCCTTGTAGTAATTCTAATGTCCCTTTTTGTAATGACGGGAGTGCAGGCCGCCAGCAAGAATAGCAACAACAGTGTTCGCCTTGGTAAGCATGACATCAAGGTTTTGTTGGCTGAACACAATCGCGCACGTGCGGATGTCCGGGTGAAGCCACTGAAGTGGTCAAAAGAAATCGCCAGATTCTCTGGCGCCTGGGCGAAACGTCTTGCCAAAAAGGGTTGTAAAATCAAACATCGCCCTCGCGGCGGTAAGTGGCAACAACAATATGGAGAGAATCTTTTTATTGGCACCAAAAGTTACTATGGATTGGCCGAGGCCGTCAGGGCGTGGGAGAGCGAGAAAAAGAGCTATAAGGGTGGCCCCGTTACACGCTCAAACTTCAGACCGATCGGGCACTATACCCAGATGGTATGGCATAACAGCACTCATGTTGGTTGCGCCCAATCTTTTTGCAGGGATCTCCGTATCGTTGCCTGCAATTATGACCCGCCAGGCAATTACCTGGGCCAGAAGCCTTACTGACAATTTTATTTCATAGCGAAATGGGATGGATTAGTGTTACCATTTCAGAACTATTTCTCATAATAGCTTCATAAAAACCATCTGGAGCAGAAATGATATGAAGACAATCCTGATCTTTCTTATGGGTTTGTTATTGCTTACGACCTTCAATGTGTATGCTGAGGGATCTGCGCTGACTATAGGGCTTGGTAAATTTGATGTTACAAAAAATGAAATCAAGAAATCCGTAGTTCTGTCGTTGATGAAGCGAGGCTATAAGATTCAACATATTAGTAATGAAAAATATACAGCTACACATCACAGGAAACCTGTAAGCATAAATGTTAAGGTTTCTGGATCTATAATAGCAGTACAGGGAAGTGATGACATAAAACCAGTATGGGTTAAAAACATCCATAAAGATATTACATTTTGGTTGGAGTACTATACGATTTTAAAGCGTAATGATAGCTAAAATGACGGTATTAAATTCTACTGGGTAGTCTGTATGTTTACATTTCGCAAAAAGAAACGGCGCGCCGTCGATGAGGTTACGGAATTTGCAACCATTATAGGGGAGCATTCCGAATTTGAGGGTGAATTACGTGGCAATGACCATCACCTGGTGGCAGGGACCGTTATCGGTAAGAGCAACCTCAGTGGTATCTTGTATATTGATGATGATGGTTCCTGGCAGGGCAATATTGTTGCGGACATTGTTATTGTTGCTGGCCGTGTCGAAGGCAACATCAAAGCCAAAAGCAAAATCGAGATTACCCAAAACGGTAAAGTAACAGGCAACCTGGCGGCTCCGGCGATTGCTATGGCCGAGGGTGCTGTATTCGATGGCAAGATCACCATGAAAGAGGCCTCGGTGATACGCTATAAGGAACGTCGTGGCGTTGAGGAAGAAGGGTCTGGAGAAAACTAGAAATTGTATTCCATTGGGGAAAAGGCCGCAGTAGCGGCCTTTTTGTTATCGTCTTCGAATTCTTCGAGGGCGTTGCGGTTTTCTTTTGCTGACGACCATAAATTCCTTCATGGCTGGCCTTCCTGTTGTCCCCGGGTTGGTGCTGATAAGGACACGATACTTGCCTGGTTTGGCGGTATTGACACCAAACAGCGCAATATTTCTGGAGCCACCTGCGGGGATGGCCGGGAGCGGGCCCGTGGTGTTCGCTACCGGACAGTTTGGCGATCCGGAAAGAACCATGCACTTAACAGTATAAGTTGCGGCCGAAGTCGATGGGCCATTGCCACTGTTTTTTATAGCGAAGGAAATATTCACGCGACTACCGGCCCAGATTTTTCCAAAGCTGTGTACCGGCATTAGTGCCTTGAATTGTACCGAGAGTCTGGGCGCCGGCTTGTTTGAGACAGCTTTTCGAGTATTCTTTTTTTTGAAAGTTGATTTCTGAAACGGGTTGAATGATCGTTCTGCTGATGCAGCAGTAACAACCACCATACTCATTACCACTAGCAGGCTGGTAGCGAAAATGTGTATTTTCTTCATGGTTTGGCCTCTGTGTAGATCCTCGGTTCCTAAGAGGATAAGTCGCCAGATTCTGCAAAAAGGTTCAAGAAAAATGAGCTACCTGATTATTCTGCTATTTCAGCGTTTTGGCGGTGGTACGATATCCATGCGATATGCAAGATCATGATCAGACCGGTGTAGGCAAAGGCGGTCACGGTATAGGGCCCGAAATAACGTATGACTCGTTGCGTATATTCGATTAGTGACATTTTTTCAAAGTAGCCGGAGAAAAAGTAGAACCCGGTATTGGAAATGAGGAATGCCAGCATGGATCCAAGCAGCAAGGTGCCGACCAGTGGCAGCAGGCTGACCCAGTTTATTTTATACAACCTGGAGAACCACAGGCCACACAACCAGAGGCTGCCATAAGCGGGTACCAGTAATGCATAGCCCGGGGTGAGGCAATAACTGCTGGTTCCTGCCGAGATTGAGGCATAATCGGCACCGGCAGCGAACATCAAAAACAGTACAAAATAGCCGATGCGACGTAAATAAAAGCCGGCAACAAAGAACACCGCCAGTGATGCATCGGGCAGGGAGATTGCCGAACCGAAATGGTGGAAACGCGTCGCCAGCATCAATACCGCCAGCCCCAGGGCGATGATCACACTTCGTTTGTCGAGGTATTTGCTCATTTCCATATCCCCATTATATCAAAAGTCGGTTCAATTATTAACGCCCGGTTATTTGGGCTGAAATTGTAAGGTAAAGAAGTAGTTACGTCCGTCCTGGTTAAAGAATTCGGAGGTTTCATAGTTTTTATTAAATATATTGCCGATCCTGGCCTGAAAAAGCGTGGTTTTATTGATGCGGTAACCAAGGCGAAAATCCACTGTATGGTATTTGTCCAGTTTCCGGGTGTTGGCCAGATCATCATAACGACGCCCCTCGGTAAACAGGCTGAAACCCAGCTGCAGTTTCTTCATCTTTTTATCCAGGTCGATGCGCAATTGCTGCTGTGGCCGGCGTACCAGCAAATTACCCTTGTTTGCCCCTGGCGAGCGGTTCTCAGGGTCTTGCAGGGTGAGTTGGGTCTGCCAGCGCCAACCAGCGATGTGGGTCGACAGCAGAGTTTCAATGCCACGCAAGCGGGTTTTGTTGATGTTGGCCGCCAGGAACGTGAACGGGTCAAAGGTGATCAGATCTTTGACATTGGTTTGATAGGCGTTAACAGACCAGTGCCCCCACCTGGTCTTGCCTTTCAGTCCGAACTCCGTACTTTTCGATTCTTCTGGCACCAGGTTGGCATTACCAAAAAAGGGAAAATACAATTGATTAAAGGTCGGTGCCTTGAAGGCGGTACCGTAGGACGCCATGGCTCGCAGGCCTTTGTTCAATAGATAGCTCCAGCCAATGTTACCCGTGGTTTTATCACCGAACTGCTCATTATCATCCTGGCGTAGACTGAATAACAATTTATGTTTACTGAACTGTCCCTGATACTGTACGAAAACACCATCGTTATCGCGCGAACGAACCGGGTAGGCCGTAGTACTTTCTATTTTGTCTTTTAGGCTATCGGCTCCGATGGTTAATAAATGGCGATCGCCAAAGCTCACATCGTTTTGCAGCGATACCGTTTCCCGTTTGGTGTCGAAGCTGGAGGCAAATACCTTGTTAAGGAAATTTTTTGATTTGTCATCACTGGTTCCCAGATCCAGCGACATATGCCATTTTTTTGTAACCGG
>CAJVXG010000040.1 GCA_913009215.1 uncultured Gammaproteobacteria bacterium
TGTCGCCATTCCCGGTTACGGAGAACACCAGCTCATCACAATAATCCAGGAACTGGAACGCGGTCTGTAGCAAATGGAAACCATCCTTACGACGCCCCGTAACATGCAAAAACAGATTGATCTTGGCTGGCGCTGGCCAGACTTTTGCATGCACCATCAGAGCTTCCAGCGATTGATGACCAGACGCACCTGCAGCTCATGCCTGGTCTTGCGTGCATGCCCCTTTTTGGCCAGCATAATGGTGCGACTTAAATATATCTTGCGTGGCATGTCATACCCTGCCACACGTCGATACTCCAGAAAGCGTATGTTCCAGCCAGACTGTTTGAGATAAGCCAGTCGCCCCCTGGCGTCCAGTCTATGGGTTTCCCTGCGCCCCGGTGCCGGTATCCCCAGCACCCAGTAATTCATACCCTGCAGTGGCACACGCCAACCGATGATCCGGTACAGCAATCGTTGCGCATCAGGGGCACGATAGACATTCATTTTTTTATCGTAAAGGGCGGCGCCTTTATGGTCCTGCTCCAGCCGGACATAACGTCGACCAAAGGGGCCGGTAAAATCGATTCTGTGTCGCAGGCGATTGCGTGTCCAGTGCAGGGTTGCCCGGTAGGCCTCCTCATTATCGCGTATCGACATACGACCATTAATCTCCCAGCGTGTTACCGGCGTCAGCCTGGTCAGTCGTTTTTGCCACTCTTGCTGTGCATCGATACTTGGTTGTTGCGAGGGAATGCTGGCACAACCACTTAACCACAGGCAGGCCAAGCACCAGCAGGTAAAATTTTTCACTATTTATATTTCTTTATGGTGTCCAGCAAGGCATCGTTATTGGGCGTGCTTCTCAGGGCCTTCTTCCACACCGACCTGGCCTCCCCGCGCTTACCCTGGTGCCACAGGATCTCACCCAGGTGAGCCGAAATCTCGGCATCGGCACGGATGGACAGGGCCTTGCGCAAGTATTGAATCGCCTCTTTGATTTTACCCAGGCGATAATGTACCCAACCCATACTGTCGAGAATAAAAGGATCGTTTGGACGCAAAACCATGGCGCGCTGGATCAGCTTCAGTGCCTCCTGATAGCGATTGGTCTTGTCGGCCAGAGTGTAGCCCAGCGCATTCAGGGCATGTGCATTATCGGGATCCTGTTTCAAAATCTCGCGAATATCACGCTCATGAATATCCAGCTTGTCCAGTCTTTCAGCCACCAACGCACGTGCATACAACAGCTCCTTGTTCTTAGGTAACAGCTTTAGTGCTGACGTCAATACCTTCAAGGCCTCTTTGAATTTCTTCTCACTGCGCAGTATTTGCTCTTCGGCCAATACCAGCTTGATACGCTCCTGATCGCTACCGGGCTTAATGCTGTGTAAGTGGCTGCGTGCAGCAATCAGGTTACCCTGCTTCGCCAGCATAACCCCGTAGCGAACCTGGGCCTCGAACACATAACGGGTATCGCGCACCTTGCTGTACCATTTGGCGGCCAGGGCAAAATGGTCTTGTCGCTCAGCGACCTGCCCCAGATACAACCTGGCCTGGTCGTTATCCGGACTGACCTCCAGAGTCATTAATAAATATTTCTCAGCCTGGGTAAAGTTGCTGACCTGGATGGATAACAGGCCGGTCGCAAACACCGAGCGCTTGTAGAGCAGGGATTTTAGATTGGAGACTCGCCTGACCACCGCCTTGAATTGTTTCAGTGCCTTTTCCCATTGCTTGATGTCTACCAGGTATCGAGCATAATTTTCCCTCAAGCGGCTGGCGCCGGGATTGTCAGATAGCGCCTGCTCAAAAAATTTCTGGATCCTGACCGGATCCTTTTTTGAGATCAGTATGCGCGCCTTGAACAAGGTCGCCTCGTGCCATTTTGGCCGTATCTTGAGCGCCTGATTAATCGCAACCAGACTGGCATCAAGATCGCCGACCCGCACCGCGAGATGCGCCAGGGCGTATTGTGCTCCGGCTTCTTTAGGGTAAGCCTGCACCAATGCCCGCATGATCTTGAGTCCGGATTTGCGGTTGCGACGATGCCCCAGAACTGCGGCAATACGAATAAAGCGCTGCTTCAGTATATTTTTATCGGTTGATATCTGAAGAACCTTCCTGAAGTGTTTGATGGATGCCTCAACATTATTGGTCTCCAGCATCACCATGCCCAGGGCCGAATGGGCTTCGGCACTTTCAGGACGTAATGTCACCCATAGCGCGGCATTACGTCCGGCCTCGGCATAACGCTTGGCATAAATGGCGGCCAGCGTCGCACGCTCGGCCAATCTTGGATCCCGGGTCTTTTCCGCAGCACTGGTCAGGGCCGTGACAGAAATGGCAAGGTGGCCACGATAGCCTGCAATCTCACCAAGCAGAATGTCGTACAAAATCTTCCCGGTGAGTTCAACATTGGGTAAGACAGGTTTATCCGGCTTGTTAACCGGTTTGGCGACAGAGGCGGTTTGTTGACTGGTAACACAACCGGCCATAAATACGACAAAAAGCAACAGCAGGGTCCGACTTCGATTAAACATACACACCACTTCCTCTTATAAAACTCAACCTGGCTCCGGGTCTTACAAATCAATCTCAAAATAACCTTATATATGGACTACAATTGCATCGGCTTGTTCCCTTGCGATACACCATCTATCTATAAACGGGGCCGAACCCAAAAAAGGTTACAACTTGCTGTCCAGCCTGATCTATGGTTGGTTACATGGTATCACAGGCTATGGAGGCCCTATGAACTCTTTGTTTTTGCTTCTGATCGCCGGCATTATCTTCGTGTTTGGCTATCGTTTCTTCGCTAAATTGCTGTCCATATGGGTTTTCCGCCTTGACCCCAAGTATAGTACAACAGCGGAGGCCGAGAGCGACCCGGAATACGGTAGCAGCCCAACCCCGATTCTTTTTGCCCAGCATGTCGCCGCCCTGGCCGCCGTCAGTACCGTACTCGGCAGTGCCATGGCCATTATCTGGGGCTGGGTGCCGGCCTTTTTGATGGTGGTGGTCGCCAGCGCTGTTGCCGGCGGCACCTTTGGTATCGGCAGCCTGTGGATATCCTTCCGGCACCAATGGCACGGGCCGGCCCACTTGTCCGGCGTCCTGTTTGGCCCACGTGTACGTAATCTACTCTATCTGTTGTTCTTTAGTTTCCTGCTGATTCTGAGCGTCATCGCCGTCAATCTTCTGGCAAGCCTGCTATCGAGTTACCCGACCATGGTCATTCCGTTCTGGCTACAAATACCGGTGGCGCTGATACTGGCTATGAGCCTGAAGACACAATCCATGAAACATATCCTTGGCAGCAGCATAGCGGCCATACTTTTTATTGCTCTCTGTAGCTGGTTTTTTGACCATACCACGGTGGCCATCGGCGGAACCCTGGACCTGAACATTGCCGGTCGCAGCTGGCTCTCCGCCAGCAGCCACCTGATATGGGCCGGAGTTATTCTGATAGCCATTTATTTCGCAGTAAAACTGCCCATGGACAAACTAATGCGCCCCCGGGGTTATCTGGCTGGCTTGCAGCTTGGCCTGTTGCTGTTGTTATTCCTGGCAGGGCTCGTTGTCACCCATCCCTCGCTGACCGCGCCCATGATTCATTACCCCGAACAGGGACCCGAAATCCTGCCCTGGATTTTTATCAGTATCACCGGTGGCGCCCTGTCCGGTTTCCATCTGTTACTGGCCAGCGGACAGACAGCGAGACAAATACGAAAAGAAAGCGACGCCAAACTGATCGGTTTTGGTGGCGCCCTGGTCGATGCCCTGGTCGCACTCAGCGCCATTATCATTTTTGCCAGCGGGTTTCCGGACCTGCCGGCATGGAACAATTTCTATCAATCCTGGGAGCATATCCAGAATCTGCCTGTGCTGCTGCAAGGTTACATCAATGGTGTCGCCACCTTGCTCACCCACCTGGGACTCTCGGCATATACGGCGCGTACACTACTGGCCGTTATAATTGGCGCCCTTTTGCTGACGGCGCTGGAATCAGGGCTGCGCCTGCAAAAACAAATACTGGGCGAACTCGGCGAAAATTACGGCCTGGCCTGGCTCAAAGACGACAAAAAAACCATCAGGATGCTACTGGTATTATTGGCCCTGGCCGTCATTGCCTCCCGATTCCTGGACCAGAATAGCGGATTCTGGCCCTGGTTTGGCTTGTTCAATATTATTGTTACCGGCATTGGTTTTCTGTTAATCACGACGGTACTCAATGGCTTCCATCGAGCCCTTGGATTCACGCTGATTCCGTTTATGCTGCTGTTGTTGATCGGGAACTGGGCACTGATTGAACAATCCCTGCTCTGGTGGGGACAAAATCGCTGGGTTTTATTCACTGGCGGCATGTTACTATTTATTATCGAGATATGGGTTATATTTGAAACATTCCCGGTAATTCGTGCGTTGACGATGAAGCTGATGAGGCCAAACCGGACGAATTAGACAGTTATACTTACAGTAGTTACGGACAAACCCTCAGTAATGTTTGACAGAAATATGCATTTGCTCGCATTCGGCATAAACCACAAAACCGCCCCGGTGGAGATCCGGGAACAGGCCGCCTTTGCACCGGAAAATCTGGCCAAGGCCCTGGGTAGTTTGACGAATTCCGGTGCTGCCGACGAGGTCGCCATCCTGTCTACCTGTAACCGTACTGAACTCTATTGTGGCTTCGAAAAGGCCAATGCAGACCATGTGTTTGACTGGTTTTGCGATTACCACAAGCTCGGGCCCAAGGATGTGGCGCCCTATGTCTACAAGCACCCGGATCATGCCGCCGTCAAACACGCCTTCCGTGTCGCCTCTGGCCTGGATTCCATGGTGCTGGGCGAACCGCAGATCCTGGGGCAAATGAAAGACGCCTTTAACCTGGCCCATAGCGCCGGCACCACCGGTAAGGTGCTGAACCAGCTATTCCAGAGAAGCTTCTCGGTTGCCAAGCAGGTACGTACCGACACCGCCATTGGCGCCAATGCCGTATCGGTGGCCTACGCCGCTGTTAGTTTGGCCAAACAAATCTTTTCAGACTTGTCACAACACTCGGTATTGCTGATCGGAGCCGGTGAGACCATCGAGCTATGCGCACAGCACTTACGCGAACAAGGTGTGCATAATATGATCGTGGCCAACCGCACCATTGCCAGAGCCGAGATTCTGGCCAACGCCTTCCAGGCCGAAGCCATCGCCCTGGCCGATATGCCGGACCGACTGGTCGATGCCGATATCGTCATCTCATCCACGGCCAGCCAGTTGCCTATTCTGGGCAAGGGCGCCATAGAACGCGCTTTAAAGAAACGCAAACACCGGCCCATGTTCCTGCTGGATATTGCGGTACCACGCGATATCGAGGCCGAGGTCGGTGAACTGTCCGACGTCTACCTGTATACGGTTGATGATCTCAAGGAAGTGGTTGCCGAGAATGTACAATCCCGCAAGGAAGCAGCCGTAGAGGCCGAGCATATTATTGACCTGCAGGTAGTGAGTTTCATGCTGTGGATCCAGTCACTGGAACAGGTCCCTGCCATTATTGCCCTGCGGGAATCGGCCGACAAATTACGCCATGCCGAGGTCGAACGGGCGCAACGGCTGTTGAAAAGTGGCGCCGACCCGGAACAGGTCATACAACAGCTGGGCCGATCACTGACCAATAAATTAACCCATACCCCTACCTCCGTCCTGAAACGGGCCAATCTTGATGGCAACCTTGATTTACTGGCCGCGGCACGCAAGCTATTCAAGCTCAAGGAAAAATAAATCATGGAAAAGTCTATCCACGCCAAGTTGGACACCCTGGTCCAACGGCATGAAGAATTGGGTGCGTTGCTATCAGAACAGGATATCATCAGTGACCAGAATCGCTTCCGTAAACTCTCTATCGAATTCTCGGAAATCGAACCGGTAGTTCACCAATACCAGAATTATTGCCAGACGCAAGAAGACCTGGTCGCGGCACAATCCATGGTCAAGGACCCGGATGAAAGCATCCGGGAAATGGCGCAGGATGAAATCCAGCGTATTCAGGGCGATATAGAGGTAGCGGAAAAAGAATTACAAAAGTTGTTATTGCCGAAGGACCCGAACGATACGCGCAACATTTTCCTGGAAATCCGTGCCGGTACCGGCGGCCAGGAAGCAGCACTATTTGCTGCCGACCTGTTTCGCATGTACAGCCGCTATGCCGAACAACAGCAATGGAAAATCGAGATTATCAGCAGCAGCGAAAGCGACCTTGGTGGTTATAAAGAAATTATAGTCCGCATTATTGGCAAAGGGGTCCACTCCCGTCTGAAGTTTGAATCCGGGGTCCATCGGGTGCAGCGTGTGCCGCAAACCGAAACCCAGGGCCGCATCCATACCTCGGCCTGCACTATTGCTGTTTTACCGGAGGCCGACGAGGTCGACGACATTGACATCAATCCGGCCGACCTCAAGGTCGACACCTATCGCGCCTCCGGTGCGGGTGGCCAACATGTCAACAAGACCGATTCGGCGGTACGCATCACCCATATCCCCACCGGAGTTGTTGTCGAATGTCAGGATGAGCGCTCACAACATAAAAACAGGGCGCGCGCCATGTCGATCCTGCGATCTCGCATGCTGAATGCGGAGCGGGAAAGACAGCAATCTGAAGAGGCCTCTGTGAGGAAAAGTCTGGTGGGCAGTGGCGACCGCTCTGAGCGTATCCGCACCTACAATTACCCCCAGGGGCGCGTTACCGATCACCGTATCAACCTGACTCTGTATAAACTGGAACAGATCATGGAAGGCGACCTGGATGAAATCATCGAGGCCCTGGTCGCCACCGACCAGGCGGAACAATTGGCAGAACTCGGTGCCTGATCAAAACACCCCACCCACCATTCGCCAGGCGCGGGAACAGGCGATCAAAGAACTAAGCGGCAGGGACAGCGCCACCATTGATGCCGAAGTCCTGCTCATGCACTGCTGTACCATAGACCGCGGCAACCTCTGGACACAAGAACAACAGCCTCTCACCGCGGAACAATATGATAAATTCCAACAATTACTACAACTGCGGCATCAAGGCTATCCTATTGCCCACTTAACGGGGGAAAAAGAATTCTGGTCCTTGCCGTTCGCCATATCGCCCAACTCGTTGATACCCAGACCGGAAACCGAACTGCTGGTGGAGCAAGCCCTGCTACGCATAGCGGAAACCAGCGTGTTGTCTATTGCTGATCTCGGCACCGGTTGTGGCAATATTGCCGCTGCCATTGGCCACGAAAGGCCGGACAGCAAAATTATTGCCACCGACATTGATGCCGATACCTTGTCAGTGGCCAGACAAAATTTTGAAAACCTCGGGCTTATGAACATTGGCTGTCTGCCAGGCTCCTGGTGTGAACCACTGGGCAAGCGGCGCTTTAATATCATTGTCAGCAATCCACCCTACATCGCTGCCGGCGACCCCCACCTGCATCAGGGTGATGTCGCCCATGAACCAGGACTGGCATTGATAGCGGGGTCGGATGGTTTGTCGGCCATACGCGTCATCATTGAACAGGCAAGACACCACCTTGAGCCGGGTGGCTGGCTATTGCTTGAGCATGGATTTGACCAGCAAGATAACGTTAGCCGACTATTCCTGCAACAGGATTACATCAATATACAGTGTTACCGCGATTTATCCGGCCACCCGCGCGTTACCGAAGGCCAGATAACAACAAACTAGTTACTACAGCGAAAGTTGCCAGTAAAACTTTTTGTTCCTGGTTCAACACGTTGGCGAATAAACTTCACCCGTCGTTTATTGCTGCCGTAAAGTTTTTCTCCGTCCCTGAGCTTGAATTTACTACCGGTAACGTATTTCCAGATGGACCCGGATTTGCCTCCCCCGCTCCATTTCCTGCCACCGGGGCTGGTGGCATAAAAATAAAAAATACGATTATAGGTGCTGACATTAGTGCGTTTTCGCTGCCCGGGTCGCACAATCAACCAGCCGCGTTTGATCCAGACATCATCCGTAGATATATAGTAATAGGCCACGGAAATATTCTCACGACAATGGTTCTTGACATAGACACTAATAAGATCGCGTGCCATCACCGAACTGGCGCTAGCCGCAATAACAACAAGAAAAATAATGGAAACAACACGTTTGATCAATGTATTTACTCTCCTCAAAGCGGTAAAATTTAATCCTTTCTAAAATATTGTAGACTAAATAAACCGGCTTGATAAATTCTCTATTATTCCGCACGTAAGCTATTTATCCACACTTGGGTATAATGACCCCATGGATGATGCGCAGTTATTACGCTATAGCCGCCAAATCATGTTGCCACAAATAGATGTGGCGGGGCAGGAGAAGCTGCGGGGTTCCAGCGTCCTCATCGTTGGCCTCGGCGGCCTCGGTTCCCCGGCGGCCCTCTATCTGGCCGCGGCCGGTGTCGGTCATTTGCTACTGGCTGACGATGACTCGGTCGACCTGTCCAATCTACAACGTCAAATACTGCATACACAAAACAACATCGGACAAGCAAAAACACAATCGGCCATAGCTGCTCTTGAGGCTATCAACCCCGATACCAGGCTCACAGCCATTAATTCACGTCTACAGGGCGATGTCATGGAAACCACTGTGGAACAGGCGGATGTTATTGTTGATGCCAGTGATAACTTTGCCACCCGTTTCGCCCTAAACCAGGCCTGTCTGAAATTCAGCAAACCCCTGGTTTCGGGTGCGGTGATTCGTATGGAAGGCCAGATCACGGTCTTTGATTGCCGACGAGCAGACAGCCCTTGTTATCGCTGCCTCTATCCGGACATGGTTGAAATAGCTGAGACCTGTTCCGAGAATGGTGTTCTTGCGCCCGTTGTTGGTATCATCGGCAGTATACAGGCCACCGAGACCATTAAGCTGCTATTACAACTGGGTAATACCCTGACAGGTCGTTTATTGCTACTGGATGCCATGACCATGGAATGGCGCAATATTGCCCTGCCTCGTGACCCGGCCTGCCCCTCGTGTGGTCAATAGCTTGCTGGGCTTGCAGTATATAAATCCGCGTCAGGAAAATAAACCCCGCTGCAATACTTGCCATTGCTGCGGCCAACCTTTTGTTGGCCGTTGCTGAAAACCACTACGGACATATTGACTAATACGGCCTTCGGCAATGGCCAGCAACAATGTTGCTGTCTCTTCCACCGGGGCGACCGGAGCGAGTCCGCGTGCCTCACCCTCACGCAAAACCTGTTTGAATTGTGTATCCAGGCGAGCAAAGAATTGTGACATACGTTTACGCAAGGCATCCGACTCGCCCATCAGGATATCGCCCTGCAGGAAACGGCTGATTCCCGGATTCTTCTCGGCAAAGGCCAGCAGCAATTGCAATAACTGTTGCAGACGTTCATTGGCATCACTGACATCGGCAAGGATCAGGTTGATACGTGAAAAAATGGTTTCTTCGATAAATTCAATCAATGCTTCCAGCATTTTTGTCTTACTGGAAAAATGGCGATACAACGCGGCCTCGGAAACACCAACCTGTTTTGCCAATGCCGCAGTAGTAATGGTACCGCCATGGTTCTGTTCCAGCATATGCGCCAGAGCCTGCAGTATTTCTTCTTTTCTATTGGTGCTGCGCGAAGTAGCCACGTTATTTGTTCATTACAATTAACCCTGGATCAGGGTACCAACACCATCATCGGTAAATACTTCGAGCAACACCGCGTGCACTACCCGCCCGTCAATGATATGCGCCGACCGTACTCCACTATTGACCGCATCCAGCGCACAGCCCACCTTGGGTAACATGCCGCCCTGTATGGTGCCATCGGCAACCAGCTTGCCCACTTCTTTGGCGCTAAGACCGGTGAGCACATTCTCCTGCTGATCCAGTACACCAGCGGTATTGGTTAACAAAATCAGTTTCTCTGCCTGCAGGGTAATAGCCAGCTTGCCGGCCACCAGATCGGCATTGATATTATAGGTCTGCCCGTCTTCACCTACCCCGATCGGAGCGATCACCGGGATGAAGTCCTGCGTATCCAGCAAGGCAACCACCTCCGGATTAATCGACTCGACTTCACCCACATGACCAATATCAATAATCTCGGAAGGCAGCTCTTTAGCCGATTTTTTGTTCACCACCAGTTTCCTGGCACGAATCAACCCCCCGTCCTTGCCAGAGAGACCGACCGCCTTGCCGCCTTGCTGGTTGAGAAGGTTAACAATCTCCTTGTTCACCAGACCGCCCAATACCATTTCCACGATGTCCATGGTCTCACGGTCGGTGACCCGCAACCCCTCAACAAATTTACTTTCCTTGCCGACTTGCTGCAGGACTTCCCCTATCTGTGGACCACCGCCATGGACAATCACCGGGTTCATGCCGACCAGTTTCATCAGCACCACATCGCGGGCAAAGCTCTGCTTCAGCTCCGCATCCACCATAGCATTGCCGCCATATTTGATCACCAGCGTCTTGCCACGGAAACGCTTGATATAAGGCAATGCCTCAATAAGCACCCTGGCCCGGTCTGTGGCTGATTTCTGAGTAGATGACATCGTTGTTCTCGTTTTTGTCAGGCCATTAAACTACCCTATTCCATGCGTATTGTCAGCCGGTGCCGACCATAATTTCATCCCATACAAAACAAAGGGGCCGCTGATGCGGCCCCAAACCTTCTACCAATATTGCTTCGCTGCTTTAGTCGAGATCAACCGAAATCTTCTTGGGTTTAACCTCTTCGGCCTTTGGCAGGGTCAATTCCAGGATACCGTCCTTGTATTTAGCCTTGATATTCGGCTCGTCGATCTGGCTACCGACACGCATCGTCCTGACGTATTTACCATAGCGCCTTTCTGAGCGCACAATACGCTCGCCTTCCTTTTCTTCCGATTCGCTCCTGCTTTCACCGGAAATCGTCAACACGCCATTTTCGATGGTGACATCGATATCTTCTTTCTTGACGCCGGGAAGTTCGGCATGGATCACATATTCGTTATCCCGTTCCTTGACGTCCATCGCCGGAATCAA
>CAJVXG010000041.1 GCA_913009215.1 uncultured Gammaproteobacteria bacterium
ATGTCGGCAAAAAAGACTTCCGGGTCATCCTCAAAACAGTAAAACACCCCGTCACCGTGGTGCGCATCAATATCGACGTAGGCGATGCGTTTCAGGCCATGGCGTTGTTTCAATACCTCGATGACAACGCCGACGTCATTAAAAACACAAAATCCGGAGGCGCGGTCACGATAAGCATGATGCAGGCCGGCAATGGGGACAAAGGCGCGTGTGGTTTCATCACTGAGAATTTTTTCTGCCGCGTCAATCACGGAACCAGCGACGCAGGCAGCCGCTTCGTAAATGCCCTTAATGGCCGGGGTATCGCCATAATCCAGGAAACCTTCCCCCAGTTGCGACAGGGTTCGTACTTTTTCTACATACTCTGCTGTATGAAATAACAGCAAGTCGTCTTCTGTGGCCTGTACTGGTTGCTGTATGATGGTTTTCTTGTCCAGCCTGCGCCCGGTAAACTCATCCCAGAATGCCTTTTGGCGATCCACACCAAAGGGGTGGTCTGCGCCGAAACCATAGGCGCCCAGTTGTTTTCCATAATAAATCGATACTGTCATTACCCGAATATAGTAGCTTTCACTGCTCTTACGCATCCCTGCGCCCGCGGGTCGTTCTCGACCATCCATGGTCTCCACGACACTAAGGCATCCATGCCTGTCGCATAGTACATCCTTGTACGTCCACCGCTCCTGCGCCCGCCGCGGGTCGTTCTCGACCATCCATGGTCTCCACGACACTAAGGCATCCATGCCTGTCGCATAGTACATCCTTGTACGTCCACCGCTCCTGCGCGTCCTGCACACCCCGAAGGAAGTGCCCTTGGGGTGCCCGCGGGTCGTTCTCGACCATCCATGGTCTCCACGACACTAAGGCATCCATGCCTGTCGCATAGTACATCCTTGTACGTCCACCGCTCCTGCGCTCCCTGCGCCCGCGGCATTAGTACATCCTTGTACGTCAAAGAAAAAGGCCACATAAAGCGGCCTGAATTTTCTTGTGTGGAATATTGTTGTTATTTTAATTGAAAATTTTTCGGTAACTCAGATAAGAACTGGTTATAAACAATGGTATTACAGCAAGGCTAACCAGCACAAGCAATAAATACCCAAAATAGGTATAAGAGGCAATAATAGTACAAATAAATATCGGCACAACAAATATAAAAGTTAACAGGGTCAGTGGCACCAGGTTCTTGATGCATGCCATATAGCTGGAGTAAATGGCGTTTATAAACATTTCCTTATTAAATAAAATACGATGCACCGCAAAAAACATACCCATACCAACCACATAAAAAGAAACAAACAACAGAAAGCCGGCAAGGAAAACATTGATAGCATGGGGGAAACCATGTTCAAACATCCCCGTACTGGTAGTAGTGCCGATACCGACGGCGAGTATGACAATAATCTGTATGCTTGCTACGGCGGCCAGTAGCAGGACACTAAGGAGAAGCAGTGGGATCAAGGCATCCATTTTTTCGAATATATGAAACAGGGCCTTTGGTGCTTTGGTCAGGCTGCGTTTGCTGAATCTTATTTTCATTTTTCCGTTTTTCCTGATTTTGCCTTCACCCATCTTCCTTTTGATAATCAGGGCCAGGGAATGAGTGGTCTTTAGTGTGCTGCCAAATAATATAGGGGAGATCAATACCAGCAATAAGGGTCCAAGCCAGGGTATAAAGCCCAGTATCAGGGCAAAGGCCATGTAGATGGCAGCGACGTAGATCCAGAACAGTACATCCTGTTTTACAATAAACCACCCCGATTTGATCCAGGAACGAACATGCCGAATCTCCGTTTTTCTGATGCTCGATAGCTTAATCATGATTAGTTGACATCCTTGAGATCATTGAATTTCAGTTATAATCTGGCTTTGGCCCTGCTGTCTAATGGTGTAATGGCGTAACTTTTTTCCCTGCGATTGCCAAGGATTTGCCGGAAGGCATTCGGGTTTTTGGTATGTGTCATTTCACCAGGTCTCGGAAAGTGCAGATCATGGAGTCGTGATAACCAGAAACGCAGGGCCGCCGCCCTGAGCATGACCGGCCAGGCGACAAGTTCTTCCTTATCAAAGGGCCGTACCTGCTGATAGGCACTCAGCAGCATCTCAAGTAATAATGGGTCGAGGCCACCATCCTTGTTGCTGCACCAGTCGTTTACCGTAATGGCCACGTCGAATAACAATACATCGGTGCAGGCGTAATAGAAATCTATCAAGCCGGTCAGCTTATTTTTATCAAACAGGATGTTATCGCGGAACAGATCGGCATGGACGATGCCGCGGGGTAATTTGTTATTTCGATAACTGGCCTGGAAGTTGAGCTCATCCTTTAGCAACGCCGTGTCATCCGGCGATATTTTCCGGTACAGTGCATGGGCGGTTGTGGCCCACCAGCCTGGCCCCCTGGGGTTGGCTCGCGTATAAGGGAAATGTTGTGCCGCAACATGCATTCGGGCCAGCACATCCCCGACCGCAGCACATTGTTCCTTACTGGCCCGGGTTACGGATTGACCATTTAGCCTTGCGACCAGTGCCGCCGGTTTTGATTTGAGCTCATCCAGGTATTTGCCACCCTTGTTTTGTTCCGGATGTGCGGCCGGTATCTGATGCTCTGCCAGAAAAGCGGTTAAGTCCAGGAAGAACGGCAGTTCATCCGCCGAATGTTGTTCAAACAAGGTCAGGACATACTGTCCATCGGTGGTAGTAACGAAGTAATTGGTATTTTCTATACCGGATTCAATGCCGCTGTATTCAACCAGTTGGCCAACTCGATAATGTTCAAGAAAACCGCTGAGCTCCGACGGGTCAATGCTTGTATAGACAGACATGAAAATCAGAATTTTTTAATATGCCATTGTGATGGATTGTTGCCAGGTTCCAGATCGCTGCGTTTGTAATTACCATCGCCTTCTTTATCAATCAACCAGTACGGTTTGCCTTTGTCGGGAGTGATTTTGATCATGTAGCTTTTATTTTTCAGGCGATATTCTTCATAAAAGCCGGCAGCCTTTTTTTTGGTTTCTTTTTTCCTGGTTGGTTTTACCTTGCTGCGTTTGTGCGCTTTTTTGGAGAGTTGTGGTGGTTCAGCCAGTATCCTTTTCTCCGCCTGCAGATTGGCAGAACCCAGGGCCAATGAGAATAATAAAGCGATAACAGTAGTAGTGAGTATGTGCATGGCCATGCCCCTAGAGATTGAGTTTAATTTCTTCTTCTTCCTCGGAAGGTTCAAAGCCGCTTTGTTCATAATAACGAAAAATGGCATCAACGACTTCCTGTGGTTCATCGGCGGTGATAAACAAATCCAGGTCTTCGGCATCGATAGTGCCTTCTTCCACCAGCTTGTCCTTGAACCAGTCGATCAGTCCTTCCCAGAAGGGCCTGTGCACCAGAATAATAGGCATGCGCACACTTTTGCCGGTCTGGATTAATGTCAGGGCCTCGACCAGCTCATCCAGGGTACCAAAGCCACCGGGCATAACGACGTAGGCCTTGGCATATTTGACGAACATGACCTTGCGTGCAAAAAAGTGCTGGAAGCTGAGCTCAATATCCTGATAGGGGTTGCCCGATTGTTCAAACGGCAATTCAATGTTGAGTCCGACACTGGGAGATTTACCGGCATAGGCCCCCTTGTTGGCGGCCTCCATGATACCGGGACCACCACCGCTGACCACGGTGAAACCGGAGTCGGACAGCAGGCGGGCAATGTCTTCGGTGAGCTGGTAGTAGGGGTGATCCGGTTCGGTTCGTGCCGACCCAAAGATACTGACCGAGGGTTGTATCTGTGACAGGCGCTCGAAGCCTTCGACAAACTCGGCCATGATCTGGAATATCTTCCACGACTCGCGTGACATAATGCGCGAGGGCGTTGTACTGTTCACCGCAGGTTTATGTGGGGGCTTTGTCTTGTCGTCCATCGTATTTTCCAGCATAGTCGGTTTTTTCAGGACCCGCATCTCATGGCAAAAAAAGCAGCGAAAAAGCGACTGGTTTTGGTAGACGGCTCATCCTATCTCTACCGGGCCTTTCACGCCATGCCTAATTTTACCAATTCGCATGGCGAACCGACGGGCGCGATCTACGGCATGACCAACATGCTCCGCAAGTTGCTTAATGACTATACACCGGAGTATATCGTGGTTGTCTTCGATGCCAAAGGCAGAAACTTTCGTCATGACCTGTACCAGGAATACAAGGCCCACCGTCCGCCGATGCCGGATGAGTTGCGCGAGCAGATAGAGCCGGTACACGAGGTCATCAAGGCCATGGGTTTGCCGATCCTGCAAATCGATGGTGTCGAGGCCGATGATGTTATCGGTACCTTGTCGGTGATGGCGAGCAAGCAGGGTATGAGCACCCTGATCTCTTCCAGTGACAAGGACCTGACGCAGTTGGTGCACGAGGATGTGGTCATGGTCGATAGCATGAGCGAAACTACCTTTGATGTTGATGGGGTGAAAAGCAAGTTTGATGTCGTGCCGGCGCAGATTATCGATTATCTGGCATTGGTGGGAGACACGTCGGACAATATTCCCGGGATACCCAAGGTCGGACCGAAGACGGCGGCCAAATGGCTGCAGACGTACGGTTCGCTGGATGCCATTATCGAGCATGCCGATGACATCAAGGGCAAGATCGGTGACAACCTGCGTGCCGCCCTGCCGCAAATACCATTGTCAAAAACACTGGCTACCATCAAATGCGATGTTGCACTGCAACAAAAACCGGAGCAATTGCAACGACAAACCCCCGATGACGATCGTTTGCGTGAGTTATTCCTGCAATATGAATTCAAGACCTGGCTTGCCGACCTCGGCGGTGTCGGCGCCAGCGCCAATCATGAGAACAAGGTCAAAACCAATTACCAGGTGATTCTGGATAACAAGTCACTGGATATCTGGCTGAAGCAATTAAAGCATGCCAAACTGTTCGCCTTCGATACCGAGACCACCAGTCTTGATGCTATGCGTGCCGAGCTGGTGGGCCTGTCTTTTTGTACCGAGGCCGGGCACAGCGCCTATCTGCCCCTGGCGCACCGTTATCCGGACGCCCCGAAACAGCTGGATCGCGATGCCGTATTAAAGAAATTCAAACCCTTGCTGGAGGACCCCGGGCATAAAAAAGTCGGTCAAAATCTAAAATACGACATCAATGTGCTGGCGAACTACGACATCCATTTGCAGGGGGTGGCCTTCGATACCATGCTCGAATCCTATGTGCTGGATAGCACGGCGACACGTCACGATATGGACAGCCTGTCACTAAAATACCTCGGTCACAAAACCATCAAGTACGAGGAGGTGGCAGGCAAGGGCAAGAAGCAGATTGGTTTTGACGAGGTGGCCCTGGAACAGGCCGGGGAGTATGCCGCCGAGGATGCCGACATCACCCTGCGGTTGCACCATGCCCTGTGGCCACGGGTACAGGCGATTCCGGCATTAAGCACATTGTTTACCGAGATTGAGTTGCCGCTGTTGACGGTATTGGCGCGGGTGGAACGCAATGGTGTGCGCGTTGATGCGGCTATGTTGCAGCAACAAAGCCAGGAGTTGGCGCAGCGCCTGATGCAGCTGGAGCAGGAGGCCTACGAGGTGGCCGAACAACCCTTTAATATGGCGTCGCCAAAGCAGATCCAGGAAATATTATTCACCAAACAGGCCCTGCCGGTGATCAAGAAGACGCCCAAGGGCCAGCCGTCGACTGCGGAAGACGTGCTGCAGGAACTGGCCCTGGATTACCCGCTGCCGAAACTGATCCTGGAACATCGTGGCCTGAGTAAACTGAAATCGACCTACACCGACAAGCTCCCGGAAATGATTAACCCGGATACCGGCCGCGTGCATACCTCGTACCACCAGGCCGTCACCGCCACCGGCCGGCTGTCGTCCAGCGACCCGAACCTGCAAAACATCCCGGTGCGTTCTGAAGAAGGCAAGCGCATCCGCCGCGCCTTCGTCGCCAGCCCCGGTTACAAGATTCTGTCGGCCGACTACTCGCAAATCGAGTTACGCATTATGGCGCACTTGTCCGGGGACCAGGGCCTGTGTGATGCCTTTGCCCAAAACCTGGATGTGCATCGGGCCACGGCGGCCGAGGTCTTTGGCGTGGAGCGTGATGCGGTGACCGACGATATGCGCCGTCATGCCAAGGCCATTAATTTCGGCCTGATTTACGGCATGTCGGCCTTTGGTCTGGCCCGGCAATTAAAGATCGAACGCGCCGCGGCGCAGGAATACGTCGATCTTTATTTTGCACGCTATCCCGGGGTCAAAACCTACATGGACAATACCCGGGCGCGGGCGCATGAAAACGGCTTTGTCGAGACCCTGTTCGGTCGCCGCTTGTACCTGCCGGAAATCAACAGCAGCAACCATATTCGCCGCCAGGCTGCCGAGCGCACCGCCATTAACGCGCCGATGCAGGGCACTGCCGCTGACCTTATTAAAAAGGCCATGCTGGTGGCCGACGACTGGATCCAGGCCAGCGGCGCCGATGTCAGAATGGTGATGCAGGTGCACGATGAGCTGGTGTTCGAGATCGCCGAGGCCGACCTGGAGCAGGCCGAGAGGCATATCCGTGCGGCCATGACCGAGGTGGCAACGTTGAACGTGCCGTTACAGGTGGCCGTCGGCGTTGGCGACAACTGGGGTGAGGCACATTAATAAGGCACGGGAACTTTTTTTCAACAAGCCAGTCTTAACGGGTGTATGGAATATGAAAATCCCCGCTTACCTCCCTGGCGGGGTTCTTGCGAAAGCAAGTTTTTAGGCCCCGGTCTCGTTCCCCTTGTAGTCGGGGCCTTTTTCTGTCCCGGATTCCAGCCACAGCAGCAGGGTTTGCTGCGCCTTTTCAATACCCGTTTTTTTTGTCGCAGAAAAAATTTGTACCGTAGTCAGCGGGTATTCCCTGTTGATGTGTGACTGCGCCTGCATCAAGGCCTGCCTGGCCTGGTTGCGCGACAGTTTATCGGCCTTGGTCAGCAGGATGTGTACCGGCATTTCGACTTGCCGGCACCAGTCCAGCAGTTGCCCGTCCTGGGGAGCGAAGGGGTGACGGATATCCATAATCAGGCACAGGCCCTGCAGCGACTGCCGGGTTTGCAGGTAGCTGCCCAGCGTTTTCTGCCAGTGTTGCTGCATTTTTCGTGACACCTTGGCGTAACCGTATCCTGGCAGGTCGGCCAGGCGCTGCTCATCGTTGATGGTGAAGATGTTGATTTGCTGTGTCAGCCCCGGGGTCTTGCTGGTGCGGGCCAGTTTTTTTTGTCCGGTCAGGGCATTGAGGGCGCTGGACTTTCCGGCATTGGAACGCCCGGCAAAGGCGATTTCCACCCCGGTATCCGGCGGTAATTGCGCTAAACGGTGAGCACCCAGCAGAAACCGGGCGTGATGAAATGGTGTTTTCATGAAATTATATTATGTCAAATTGACCTGAATGTTGGCTCTTGGTATATAAGGCGTCCCTTATTAACAGTCTCTCGATGGCTATGTTATAGCCCAATGTCGAGGTGGGGCGGACATCCTATCCAGTGTACCGGGGAGAAATGATGAAGAAAACCATTGCCGCTATTGTGGCCGTTTTGTGGGCGTTTCCTGGCTTGGCCCAGGCAGCGGGTAATGTGGCGGCTGGAAAGGCCAAATCGGCGATTTGTGCCGGTTGCCATGGCCAGGGCGGTAATAGCACTATCCCCAGCAACCCTATTCTGGCCGGTCAAAATGCCGCTTATATAGTTAAACAATTAAAGGCCTTCAAGTCCGGCAAACGCAAAAATAAGGTCATGGCCGGATTCGCCGCCAGTCTGAACGACAAGGATATGCGGAACGTGGCGGCCTACTATGCCAGCCGGAAACCGATTCCGAGCCGTGCCGCCAATATCAAGGCATTGCTGAAACAGGGCGCCAGGCTCTATCGTGGCGGCAATGCCAGTTCCGGAGTTTCCGCCTGTATGAGTTGCCATGGCCCGTCCGGACAGGGTATCCCGCCCCTGTTTCCGAGGGTTGCAGGTCAGCATGCCAGCTACGCGTCGGCCCAACTCAAGGCCTTCAAATCCGGTGCCCGCAAGGACCCGCGCGGCATGATGACAAAAATTGCCAGTCGCATGACCCATAAGGAAATACGCGCCGTTTCCGAATTTATGGCCGGTTTGGTCAAAAACAAGTAATTTTTTACTGTTTTTTTAGTCTTTTCGCAGTGGTGGTGGCCGCCGTTGATGGTTGTCACCCTCTGCCCAAATACGTCTCCCACCCACTTTTGTAACCCTGCCACAATCAGGGTGTTTTCAATGTTTTGACCTAAATCTTTGAGATTGCAGCCTATTTGCCGCCACCGGCATGTTGGCACGAGTATTGCTTTTACATACAGGGAACAACGCAGATTAGTGTATTAACCAGGCCCTGATGGGCATTGCGGGAGGAAGCCAAAATGCTGAGTCACATTGTTAACCTCGTGAGCGACTACGAAACCGACCACGGTTATCGGCCGAATCTCATTTATATGAATGAGATGCACTACTCATACCTGCGTGAAGAAATTCCATATGCCAGTGACCATTACGATGTGGTTTCGGTGGTTGGCATTGATATCGCACTGAACGACGAAGCCGTTAACCCGCATGTGGCCACGGTCCGTTTCAGTGAATCAGAGCATATCCTGAACAGTTAATTTGATCGATTTGTGTGTGGGGTGATGTAACTCAGGCCGGGGCAACCCGGCCTTTTTTTGTGCGGCCTGGTCTTAAAGGCGGGTCTTAAAGGGCGAATTCAACTCCCAAGTGCACCACCAGCTTAAAGGGGTCTGACCCCTTTAATCAACTGCTTTAATCAACTGGGGTAAGATCAGAGTGAGCCCTTTATTCTTTATGACCCTTACCTTCCTTTAAACTGATCACCTGGAAGCTTTCGTGGTGTATCAAATTGACCCCCGGGTAGACGTTTACCATCGGGCTTGGGCATGTACTCACCGTAGCCCACCGGCACGCGCTTGATGTATTTACCGTCTCCGGTGCGGGGTCTGACCCCGCGTGGTGTATCAAATTGACCCCCGGGTAGACGTTTACCATCGGGCTTGGGCATGTACTCACCGTAGCCCACCGGCACGCGCTTGATGTATTTACCGTCTCCATTGATGACGACCCCGTTCTTAACCCGTATCGTCTTTCCGTCTTTGGTCTTGTATGTGCCGTCCTTTGCCAGAGACTTTTTGCCGTTTGTACCTATGAGGTAGAGCTTGCTGAAACTATCAACCTCTGCGTTGAACTTCTTACCTTCCTCCGTCCAGATGGCAGAGGACCATGCTACAGGGCTCATACTCATGACAAACCAGACTGATACAAAAACCATCATTATCCATCTAAAATTCTTCATTTCTTCCTCCTTTCAGGGTATTTATATATTAGTGGCAAAGCCACTGAAAAAGGTTCAATAATTAAAGGGGTCAGACTGAACCTCCCCCACTTCAACGGATACTTTTAATCAGAGACTTTAGTCTCTAAATTAAAGGGGTCAGACCCCTTTAATCGGTCAGCCCTTAAATCGGTTCCTTAACGACCTTAACGGTTTTACATACTTTCATTTTACGGACGATGGGGCGACAGACAGTTTTCGGTTTAACTTTCACCCGGCATACCCTGCGAGCCTGTGTGGCTGGCTGGCATTTGCGCTCGACTCTTCTTACAATCCTGCATTTCCGAACCGGTTTTGTACGTGTCTTGCATTCCCGGGGGGTCCCTTTACATACCGTGCGTGTATTGTATTGTAGTGTACATACCCTCCTCCTTGTTTTATGCGTACGACATTTTTCTTTTTGAGCCTTTACCGTCCTGCATTGCTTGACTTTCTTGCTTGTCTTTTTACAGACACGCGTTCGAATCTTGCGTATCTTGCATTTTGTTACCTCTTTATTTTTCTGATTCTTCGCTAACAGCGTAACAGGAAGGTCACGGTCATCGGCGTGACCGACGCCTGGTAACATAAACAATAATGCTATCAGGAATAAACAGAGCGAGCCCATAAATCTAATATTCAGGCGGGTGGAAATATTCACTGGTGTCAACGCGATAGAGATCATTATAGTGCTGCCCCCCATAAGCAACCATAATGCACTTGTCTTCCGGGTAAAGGCAAGTTCTTACTTAAAAGACTTTACGAATCAAGCGTTTTAGCCCATTTATTTTTTACTATTTGATGTAGTAACCCGCAACTCCCCAGTGCCCGTCTTTCTCAGGCATTGGTGTTTTCGTTAACGTGGGGGAGGTTCACTCAGACTCCTTTAAGGAGTGTTAAGAAGTGAAGTCAACCTCCCTTCCCTACAAGTTGCATCGTATATTGAAATGGTAAAAAAACAAGAAATAGGAATAAACCAACATACGCGTATTGGATTAAAATAAGCAGAAACTGGGGCGCTGGAGAATTTGATAGATTAAAGATACTCCAGCATAATTGCGGCCGGTGGTTCAAGTCCATCCGTAGCTACCAATTTTTTTCCCGAACCATGCAAAAATAAGAAGCGGATATATGAAAAGCCTGTGGAACAATAAAGACACGGCGCAGTGCCAGGATGCACTGGATCTACGTGTGTACAGCTCCCGGTTGCTGGGCGGTGAGCCCTCATTGGTGCTGCATGGCGGCGGCAATACCTCGGTCAAGATCACCGAAAGGAACCAGTTGGGAGAAGACGAGGCCAGACTTTATGTCAAAGGCAGCGGTTGGGACCTGGCGACGATTGAGCGGCCCGGGTTTGCCCCGGTGCGACTGGCCCATCTGCAGGCCCTGGCCGAATTGCCGACCTTATCCGACCCGGACATGGTTAATGAGTTGAAGACCCAGACCACCATTGCCTCGGCGCCGACACCGTCTGTTGAGACCATCCTGCATGCGATATTACCTTATACTTATGTCGACCATACTCATGCCGATGCCGTCGTCACGGTGACCA